>JAZSKK010000099.1:0-5622 GCA_045534795.1 Clostridia bacterium
AAAACACTTGCCAAAAATATTTTGAAAGAAATTGTAGGTATCGGTCAAAACTCCCGAGGTGCAAAAACCCTTAAAAATTCAAGCGGTAAGGATTTTTACGGCTTTATTCGTCAAACCGCCTGTCCTGCCGTTATTGTTGAATGTGCCTTTTTGGATAACAAAAAAGATATTGAAATTATTAACACCCCCAAAAAGCAGGAAATAATGGGTATTGCCATTGCAAAAGGGGTGCTTAAAACCCTTGGAATTACCCTTGAGCATTGACATTGAAGAAACTGTCGGCGAAGAGGGCGTTACCCTTGATGGCACGGTTTTGGATGTTGACAACATTGTAAAAAACAATATACTGGTTGAATTACCGATAAGGTTCCTCTGCAAAGAGGATTGCAAAGGTATTTGCAGTCAGTGCGGAGCAGATTTGAATATTACTGAATGCGGTTGCAGTCACGAGCAAATCGACGAACGCTTTGCAGTGCTTAAGCAATTGCTTGATTCCGGTAACAAACCTGAATGATTTTGAGGAGGTGTAGCAAATGGCAG
Source organism: Clostridia bacterium (assembly GCA_045534795.1). Classification (GTDB taxonomy): domain Bacteria; phylum Bacillota; class Clostridia; order Monoglobales; family Firm-18; genus CAZNKU01. The sequence goes on from JAZSKK010000099.1 coordinate 541, forward strand.
TACCAAAGAGAAAAGTTTCTAACGCAAGAAGAGATAGTAGACGTGCACACTGGAAGTTAGCTCTACCAGGTATGGTTAAGTGTCCTAACTGTCAGGAATTTAAATTGCCTCATAGAGTATGCGGTAATTGCGGTTTCTATAAGGGGAAAGAAATTATTAAGAAAGATGCGTAAAGCTATTGGTGTGTGTGCAAGTATGCACACACACTTTTTCGTTATAGGGAAAGGATTTTGGGTATGGATGCAGTTATAAAAAAGGTTTATAAAAACTCTATTGCTGATGAAATCGGTATGGAACAGGGCGATATTATTGTATCCATCGATGGTCAAAAACTTAAGGATATTCTTGACTTTAAATTTTTATCCGCATCAGATGAATATGAGCTTGAAATATTAAAAAAAGATGGCTCTACTGAAATTATAGAGATAACAAATGAAGATTACGAGGAATTGGGTGTTGAATTTGAAAATGGCTTGCTTGACAAACCACAGGTTTGTAAAAACAAGTGTAGGTTTTGCTTTGTTGACCAGCTTCCCCGTAATTGTATGAGAAAAACCTTGTATTTTAAGGATGATGATTACAGATTGTCTGCACTTATGGGCAATTATATTACCCTTACAAATCTTAATGAAGAGGATATTGACAGAATTGTCAGAATGCACCTTCCAAGAATTAATATATCAATACATTCTGTTAATCCGGAAATAAGAAGTAAACTTTTAAATCACAAAAATGCAGATGTTATGCCTTATGTTAAAAGATTTGCGGAGGCTGGTATAACTATGGATTGTCAGGTGGTGTGCTGTCCGGACATTAATGATGGTGATGACCTTGACAACACGATTTCCACCTTGGCTGGATATTATCCTTATGTACAAAGCTTGTCCGTTGTACCTGTAGGCTTAACAAAATACAGGGAGCACTTGCCAAATCTTACAAGATTTGATAAAATTAAAGCAGAACAACTTATCAAACAGGTTGAGGCCCATCAAAAAAGGTGTTTAGATAAATTTGGAAGCCATTTTGTGTATGCTTCTGATGAATTTTATGTAAAAGCCGACTACCCTGTTCCGTCAACAGATGTTTATGAAAGCTTTTTACAAATAGAAAACGGTGTTGGTCTTTTGGCGTCACTAAAGGATGAATTTGAACAGGCTAAAGCAGATTTTAAGAAATTTAATGGCAAAAAGACCATAGCGACAGGTGTTTCTGCTGCTCCATTTATAAAAGCTCTTGTGGATAGCGTTACGGATAATGTGGAAGTGGTTTCAATAAAAAATTATTTTTTGGGTGAAACTATAACTGTTGCGGGGCTTATTACCGCAGGGGATTTAATAGAACAATTAAGGGGCATAGACCTTGGGGATGAGCTTTTGATTCCAAGGGTTATGCTTAACCATGATATGATATTTTTAGATGATAAAACAGTGGATGATGTTGAAAAGGCATTGAATATAAAGGTGATTACCGTTGAAAATGACGGTTTTGATTTGATTAATAAAATAGGCAGATAAGAGGTGTTAAAATGGCAAAGCCGGTTGTTGCAATTGTAGGCAGACCTAATGTGGGAAAGTCTACGCTGTTTAATAAAATAGTAGGTAAACGTATTGCTATAGTGGAGGATACCCCTGGCGTAACACGTGACAGATTGTATGCAGAGGCAGAATGGAACGGTATAACTTTTACATTAATTGATACAGGTGGTATTGAACCTGTATCTACGGACCATATCCTTACTGAAATGCGTAATCAGGCACAGGTTGCCATAGATACATCGGATGTGATTGTACTTGTAGTTGATGTCCGCGAAGGTATGACGGCTACTGATAAGGATGTCGCTAATATGCTTATGCGTTCCGGAAAGGAAATTATTATCGCTTGTAATAAGTGCGATACTCCCGGTGATCCTCCACTTCAGATGTATGATTTTTATAATCTTGCACTTGGCGAGCCTATTCCTGTATCAGGCGTGCATGGTAGTGGTGTTGGTGATTTGCTTGACGAGGTATGTAAGCACTTCCCTGAAAATACTGATGAAGAAGAGGAAGAGGATATTATTAAAATTGCTGTTGTAGGTAAGCCGAATGCAGGTAAATCCTCTTTGATAAATCGTATTTTAGGTGAAAACAGGGTTATTGTCAGTCCTGTTGCCGGTACTACCCGTGATTCTATTGATACACGTTATGAAAAGGATGGAGACAAGTTCCTTATTATAGATACTGCAGGTATGAGAAAACGCAGTAAGGTTGAGGAAAATATAGAACGCTTCAGCGTTATCCGTGCTTTAAATGCTGTTGACAGGGCCGATGTTGTGCTTATAATGATAGATGCTACTGAAGGCGTTACTGAACAGGATACGAAAATTGCCGGCTATGCTCATGAGCAGGGAAAGGCTGCACTTATTTGTGTAAATAAGTGGGATTTGATTGAAAAAGACACAAAGACTATGAATAACTTCAGGCTGGATGTTCAGGATGGTCTTTCATATATGTTGTACGCACCTATTTTGTTTATATCTGCAAAGACAGGACAAAGGGTAGATAAAATTTTTGAAATGGCAAAATATGTTGCCAATCAAAATGCTATGCGTATATCAACTGGTATGCTTAATGATGTTATCAATGACGCTACATCAAGGGTACAACCACCTTCAGATAAGGGTAAAAGACTTAAAATTCTTTATATTACTCAGGCTTCTGTTAAGCCTCCAACGTTTATCATTTTTGTTAATGATAAAAAATTAGCACATTTTTCGTATATAAGATATTTGGAAAATCAGCTTAGAAACACCTTTGGCTTTGAGGGGACTCCTATCAGATTTATTATCAGGGAAAGGAACAAGGAGGATTAATATGTCAATATTGTTGATGTTAATTGTTGGTTATTTACTTGGTAGTTTAAATTTTTCAATTATTTTTACAAAAATATTTGCAAATACTGATGTTCGCGAACACGGAAGCGGTAATGCAGGCTTTACAAACACAATAAGAACGGCGGGTAAAAAGGTAGGCATACTTGTTTTTGTATGCGATGCCTTAAAGGCCGTGGCAGCAATTTTGATTGCCATTGCAGTTGCTAAATGGTTTCCATTTGATAATCTGGTGCAGTATGGTAAATATGCAGCTGCATTAGGTGCTGTATTGGGGCATAACTTCCCTGTTTACTATGGATTCAGAGGCGGAAAGGGTATTGTAGTTTCTATAGCTATTATATATTCACTAAACTGGATTACAGGATGTTTTACCCTTGGGTTGTTTTTGCTGGTATTTCTTGCAACAGGCATTGTTTCCTTAAGCTCATTGACAGGTGCGGTGACCGTTGTTGTTACAACAGCTGTTATGTATATTTTTAATTGGGCAGGTGTTGACGCTGTACAGCTTGCACTTATGGTGGTTATGGGGATATTGGCATTTTATATGCACAGGACAAACATCAGAAGATTACTGGATGGTACAGAAAGCAGTTTTAAAAAGAAAAAATAAATTTTTTGGAGGCAATTATGGCAAAGGTTTCGGTATTAGGTTCAGGCAGTTGGGGTACTGCAATGGCTATGTGCCTTGCGGATAACGGACACAATGTTGTTTTGTGGTCCAGAAGTATTGAAACAACTGAAAAACTTGCTGCAACTCATATTAATGACAAATATTTACCTGGCGTTATTTTGTCGGAAAATATAGCATATACAAGTGATATTGCCCAATGTGCTGACGCTGACGTAATTATTGTTGCAACACCTTCTCATACCGTGAGGGAGGTATGCGTAAAAATTGCACCTTATGTGGCAGATGGGCAGATTATTGTTAGTATTTCCAAAGGCTTTGATACAGAAAAATATAATCGTATTTCGCAGGTTATAAAGGAAGAAATTCCAAATTGTGTTGTTGCATCAATGTCTGGTCCGTCACATGCGGAAGAGGTTGTAAAAAAATTGCCTACTACCAATGTTATTGGTTGTGAGGATATAAATGTTGCAAAGCATATTCAAAAAATTTTTATGTCAGAACATTTCAGAATATACACTACAGATGATATTATAGGTGTGGAGCTTGGGGGTTCTTTGAAAAATGTTATTGCCCTTTGTGCAGGTATAAGTGACGGTCTTGGATATGGTGATAACACAAAGGCTGCGCTTATGACACGTGGTATGGCGGAGATTATTCGTCTTGGTCTTGCAATGGGCGCTAAATATGAAACTTTTACAGGGCTTTCAGGCATTGGTGACCTTATTGTTACCTGCACCAGTATGCATTCACGCAACAGACGTGCAGGAATATTGATTGGTCAGGGAAAAACCCCTGAGGAAGCACAGGCAGAGGTTGGCATGGTAGTAGAAGGTGTAAAGACTGCCAGGGCGGTTAAGTACCTTGCGGAAAAATATAATGTGGAAATGCCAATTTCCAAAGTTGCGTATGATGTACTGTTTAGCGGTATGCCTGCAAAGGATTGTGCTCCTTACCTGATGAAGCGTGCAATGAAAAGTGAAACTGAAACATACGTTGTAGGGTGAAGTCGATTGAAGAATTTGGATAAAAGCAGATATGATGAAGTTTATAAAATAATGGAGGAAAATTTTCCACCTGACGAACGGCGTACATATAAACAACAAAGGGAATTGTTGAATGTACAAAATTATCATATATACACTGTGGAGGAGCAGGATAAAATTATAGCTTTCTTCGCTGTATGGGTACTTGATGGCATTGTGTTTGGTGAGCATCTTGCTGTAGATAAAAGGTATCATAACGGGGGTGTTGGTTCCAAACTTTTGATGGAGGTTGTAAAATCCTTTGATGTCCCCTTTGTATTGGAAATTGAGCTTGAAAATTCATCGGACATAGCTAAAAGACGTGGGGGATTTTACAGACGTCTTGGGTTTAACGTTAATAATTATGAATATGCACAACCATCCTATGGTGAGGGCAAAAGTGCAATACCAATGCATCTGGTTTCATATCCTGACTCACTTAATGAAGAAGAATTTGAAAAATATAAAAATATAATTTATAGAGAAATATATAAAATTAAAGGCATCTGACCGATGCCTTTAATTATGCATAATTAACAGTAAAAATTTTAAGGGTG
>JAZSKK010000053.1:0-3068 GCA_045534795.1 Clostridia bacterium
CCTATTACAGTAGATGGCAAATTGGTTGGTATTTTTACAAACCGTGATTTGCGTTTTGAATCTGACCTTTCTAAAAAGCTTGGGGATTGTATGACAAAGGAAAACCTTGTTACTGCTCCTGAAGGCACAACTTTAGAAGAAGCTGCTGTTATTTTGCAGAAGAAAAAGGTTGAAAAATTACCTATCGTTGATAAAAACGGTATGTTAAAAGGTCTTATTACAATTAAAGACATTGAAAAATCTCAGAAATATCCTAATTCTGCACGTGACAGTCAGGGCAGACTTGTGGTTGGTGCTGCTATTGGTGTAACTGCGGATGTACTTGACAGAGCAAAAGCGTTAATAGATGCAAAGGTTGACGTTTTGGTTTTGGATTCTGCTCATGGTCATTCAAAGGGTATTATTGAAACTGTTAAAAAGGTTAAAAATGCCTTCCCTGATATTCCTGTTATTGCAGGTAACATAGCTACTGCTGAAGCTGCAGAGGATTTGATTAAAGCAGGTGCAGATGCAATTAAAGTAGGTATAGGTCCTGGTTCTATATGTACAACACGTGTTGTTGCAGGTATAGGTGTACCACAGATTACAGCTATATTTGACTGTGCACAGGTTGCTAAAAAATACGGTATCCCTGTAATTGCTGATGGTGGTATTAAATATTCCGGTGACTTGGTTAAGGCTATTGCTGCAGGTGCAGATGTAATTATGATTGGTAGTCTTTTTGCTGGTTGTGAAGAATCACCTGGCGAATGTGAAATTTATCAGGGCAGACAGTTTAAAGTTTATCGTGGTATGGGTTCTCTTGCTGCAATGAATAAGGGCAGCAAGGATAGATATTTCCAGACAAATACAAAAAAACTTGTTCCTGAAGGTGTTGAAGGTCGTGTACCTTACAAGGGTGCATTGTGTGATACTGTTTATCAGTTGTTGGGTGGTATACGTTCAGGTATGGGCTATTGCGGAACAAAAACTATTCCTGAACTTAAGGAAAATGGTAAATTTGTACGCATTACAGGTGCCGGTCTTGTTGAAAGTCATCCACATGATATTAATATTACAAAAGAAGCACCAAACTATTCTATAAATGCTAAATAATATATGAGAATAGCTATTATTGATTTGGGTTCTAATTCTATAAGAATGAACATAGTGGATATAACAGATAACAGGGTTAATGTGTTAAACAACATCCGTACTATTGTAAGGCTTAGCGAGGGAATGGGTGACGAAAGACTGTTACAGCAAAATGCAGTTGACCGTGCACTTAACGCTTTGGCTGAATTTAAAACAGTAATTGACGATATGGGTGTTGACGAGGTACGTGCTATTGCAACTGCTGCACTTCGTACAGCTAATAACAGAGAGCTTTTTACGGTACCTGCACAGGATATGGGCTTTGATTTTGAAATTATATCCGGCGAAAAGGAAGCTTATTATGACTATATGAGTGTTGTAAATACCCTTGATGTTGATGATTGTATAATTGTTGATATCGGCGGTGCAAGTACGGAACTTATTTATGTTAATAATGGCAATTGCTGTAATATGGTAAGTATTCCTATGGCTGCTGTAAATATAACTGAAAAATATTTTTCAGGCACTGTGGCACAAGATGATGAACTTGAATTTGCGGTGGGAGAATTTATAAACAGACTTAAAGAAGTCAAATGGCTTGATAAGTTAAAGAACATAAGTATTATCGGCATAGGCGGTACAATAAGAGCCTTGGCTAAAATGCAGAATATAGATGATTCAGAGGTTCATGGTTTTACTATGGACAGAGACCTTACTTTCAGCAAGATTTATGAGCTTGTAAAAACTCCCATAGAGGTAAGAATGTCTATTGACGGCATAGGCAAAGGCAGGGCAGATATTATTCTTGGCGGTGTTGTACCATTGATTGCAATAATGGATTATGTTAATTCGCCAAAGCTGACGTCATGTGTAAGTAGCCTGCGTGAAGGAGTAATGTATGATATCATTAAAAAATAAAGTTGTGCTTGCTCCTATGGCGGGAGTTACTGACAGGGCATATAGGGAAATATGCATGCAGCATGGTGCAGATATGTGCTTTACTGAAATGGTAAGCACAAAAGGGTTGTTCTATAACGATAAAAAGACAGCCTCTTTGCTTGAGGTTTCTGATATTGAACAACCGGTTTTTGCTCAGATTTTTGGTCATGAACCTGAAATATTCAAAAAAGTGGCGGCTTCGGCTGCCTCTTTTGGTGCAAAGGGCATTGATATAAATTGCGGATGTCCTGCAAACAAGATTATAGGTAATGATGACGGTGGCTCTCTTATGAAAAAACCCAATCTTATTTATGATATAATCTGCGCTGTAAGGGATAATTGTGATTTGCCTGTTTCCGTGAAAATACGAAAGGGCTGGGATGACAATTCCGTAAATGCCGTAGAGGTTGCAAAGCTTGCGGAAAAGGCTGGTGCGTGCCATATCACTGTTCATGGAAGAACTGTTAAACAGGAATACAGGGGACAGGCAGACTGGTCTGTAATCAAGGATGTTGTAAATGCCGTAAATATAGCCGTTATCGGAAACGGTGATATAAAAACCCCGGAGGATGCCGAAAATATGATTAAACAAACAGGCTGTGAAGCTGTTATGATAGGCAGAGGTATTTTGGGGAATCCATTTTTGTTAAACAGAGTAAAACACTACCTTGAATATGGTGAAATTTTACCAGAGCCTGAAAAGGATGTGTTTATTAAAACCGCACTTGAACATATTAAAAAAATCGTTGAATATAAAGGTGAGTATGTAGGAATACGTGAGGCAAGAAAACACGCTATATGGTACATCAAAGGGATGAAGAACAGTGTTTACGTAAAGAACAAATTAACTGCTGCAACATCCTATGATGAAATGGAAAGCCTGCTTACCTCTCTGATTGATATTTAATTTCCTCATCCTTAAAAATAAAATCGTCTAAATCAATTATTGGTTTAGGCGTTTTTTTGTTTAATTCCTCGTTTGTTGTTTTATCGTGTTTTGTATTCATTTTATCACCCTTTTTAAAAAGTTATTTCTGATTATTATATGTTACAAT
>JAZSKK010000113.1:0-4147 GCA_045534795.1 Clostridia bacterium
ACATATATTTCAAATATGCTTATACCAATAATGAATACCAGAGTTACTGTTACACAAAACAACGGTAATGGTGAGGAAATACTTGCATTCAGGCTAACTGATGAAAATGGCAAGACAGATATTATGGAAATAGAAACACCAGATATCGAGCTGTCTTTGGACCAGACAAACAAAGCTACACCTTTTACATCTGTCAATATCAAGGTAGAAAAGGAAGGGTTTGTAATTTTTGTTATAGAGAATGTACAAATTTTTGCAAACAGACTAAGTGAACAGGATGTTGAAATGATACCATTACCTGAAAATGCAGACTATGATGAATTTAACAATATCTTTATAGTAACACCACAAAATTTATAGGGGTTGATTGTATGCCGACTGTTATACCGTACATACCTGAACAAATTACAGTACATCTGGGTGCACCTGACCAACAGGCAGAAAATGTTACAGTTTCCTTCAGGGATTATATAAAAAATGTTGCATCAAGTGAAATATATCCTACATGGGACGAAGATGCACTTTATGCAAATATACTTGCACAAATATCTTATGCACTTAATCGTGTTTATACGGAATTTTATCGTTCTCAGGGATATGATTTTGAAATAACAAACAATACTGCTTATGACCAAAAATTTATTCAGGGTAGAAATATATTTTCAAATATATCAGAAATTGTAGATGAAATTTTTGATTCATATTTAAGAATTATGGGGCGTGTAGAACCACTTGCTGCAAAGTATTGTAATGGTACTACTGTAACTTGTCAGGGGCTTTCACAATGGGGAAGTGAAAATCTTGCAAGAAGTGGGTTAGACTATGTTGAAATACTTAAAAATTACTATGGTGATGATGTGGAAATAGTAAATAATGCACCAATACGCGGTATTAATGAATCCTACCCTGGTTCACCTATACGTAAGGGTGATTCAGGGGTGTATGTACAAATAATACAGGTAATGTTGAACAGGATTTCAAACGATTATCCTGCAATACCAAAGGTAAGACCTATTGATGCTGTTTTTGGTGATAATACGGAAGCGGCAGTTAAGAATTTTCAGGAGGTATTTAATCTTACTCCTGACGGAATAGTAGGAAGAGCTACATGGTATGAAATGGTTTTTTTATATGTTGGCTTGTTAAGACTTTCTGAACTTTATTCAGAGGGACAGACTTTTGTGGGGATTGATTTGCAATATCCAAATGGTCTTAATGTGGGTGACAGAGGTGAAAAGGTTGCCGCCTTACAATATATGCTTGCAACTTTAGCACAGTTTGATAACAGAATCCCGCCTGTTACACGTGATGGAATATACGGAGCAAATACAGAATCGGCGGTAGAAAGTTTTCAGGCTATTTACGGCTTGCCTGTAACAGGAATTGTTGATGCTCAGACGTGGGATTTAATGTATAAGGTATTAAAAAATTCTTATGATATCGTACTTTTTGACAGTCGTGAGCTTAATATTGAAACGCAGCCGTATCCTGAAACTGTACTTCAGATTGGCTCGTCAGGAGACAGTGTACGCACCCTTCAGGAATATATAAATACAATTGCCGCTATAAATAGTAATATTACCCCTGTAAGTGTAACAGGAGTGTATGGAAGAGCTACACGTGCCGCAGTATTGGCACTTCAGGAGGAAGCGGGGCTTATGCGTACGGGTATCGTAAATAAATCAACATGGGATTATATAGCAAATCAATATAAAAATGTAATTTCTTCACAGCAAACGCAAAGCAGTCAGTTTCCCGGCAATACATTGCGTCAGGGTGATTCAGATAATTAAGGGGTGATTATATGATAGTAGAAAATACAGACAGCAAGCCTGTAAGAGGCTTGCAGAGTATGTTAAGAAATATATCATATTATGTTGATGATGTACTAAGGGTTATTCCTGATGGGAATTTTACCGAAGATACAAAAAACAGCGTAGTTTCATTTCAAAAGGCTTATGGGTTAGAACCAACGGGAGAGGTTGATAATGCAACCTGGGAAAAAATACGCAATGTAAATAATGAAATTAATAGAATATATGCAAATCCTAAACCCTTTTCAGTTTTTGGAAAAAGAGTACTTATAAATATCGGAGACGAAAGGGCTGAATTGTATGTTGTTCAGGCAATGCTCTATACAATTTTTCTTACTTTTCCAAATGCTCCTCAGGTTGATATAACTGGTGTTCATAATGAAAATTCCGTTGAGGCGGTTATATTTGTACAAACAATTACAGGGTTAGAGCCAACAGGTATTATAGACACACCTACCTATAATCAAATTGCTGATTTATATACATCAAGCGTTGCAAAAAGGGTATAAAAAAAGACACATTCGTGTCTTAATTTTATATTATATTGTCATAGACAGAGCATCACTATTTCTCTGTCTATGACATATTTTTTATTATTTTGAAAATTTTGTAGCAAGATAAACTATAATGGATATTGCAGCCATAACAATGAATATAGCAAGCATACCCTGTCCCATAAGTTTAACTGCTGAAGATAAATCTGTATAATTCATATTTTATAGCCTCCTATTACTTTATAAGCTGTGGAATCAGGTTAAGTATCATACCACCTGCAAGAACAGATGCAATCTGTCCTGAAACATTTGCTCCAACTGCGTGCATAAGAAGGAAGTTTTGAGGGTCTTCTTTCTGACCAAGCTTCTGGATTACACGAGCTGACATTGGGAATGCAGAGATACCTGCAGCACCAACCATAGGGTTGATTTTGTTCTTTGTAAACAAGTTAATAATTTTTGCAAAGAACACACCTGCAATAGTGTCAAACACAAATGCTACAAGACCAAGTCCCATAATAATTAGTGTCTGAATGTTTACAAACTGTTCAGCAACCATACTGAATGAAATTGTAATACCCAAAAGTAGAGTTACAAGGTTTGCAAGAACCTTCTGTGCACATTCTGATAAAGAATCAAGCACACCGCATTCTCTTAACAAGTTTCCAAACATAAGGAAGCCTACAAGAGCAACAGAAGTAGGTGCAATAAAGCCTGCAATAAAAGTAACAATTACAGGAAATGCAATTCTTAAGCCCTTTGAAACATTTGCAGGGTTATATGCCATTTTGATTTGTCTTTCCTTCTTTGTTGTAACTGCTTTAATTGCAATAGGCTGAATAATAGGAACCAATGCCATATAAGAATAAGCAGCAACAGCTATAGGACCTATGTAATTTGATTTAAGTACCTGTGATACCAAAATAGATGTAGGGCCGTCTGCTGCACCAATGATACCGATTGATGCTGCGTCCTTCAAATCAAATCCAAGAATAACTGCAACAATAACAACAAAGAATATACCAAACTGTGCAGCCGCACCAAATAGGAACATTTTTGGGTTTGAAAGAAGAGGACCGAAATCAATCATAGCACCAATACCGATGAACAGTAAAAGTGGCATTGCTTCTGATGCACCAATTCCCAAATCATATAACCATTGTATAATTCCCTGTACTTCACCAATACCTTCAATGTTTTGGTTTAACACACCTGTAAACGGAAGGTTAACCAATATAGCACCAAATCCCATAGGTAGCAACAATGAAGGTTCATATTCTTTTTTGATCGCAAGATAAATCAAGAATATACCTACGATGTACATAACAATTTGCTGCCATGTTACCGCCATAAATCCATCCAATAAAAAACTCATAAAGCACCTCTTTCTTTAACTCCTGTGTACAATTCTCACTTTTTTCATAATGTTTCTGTCAGAATATTCAGTAATATTCCGACTATTATTAAGGAATAGACAAAAAAATAAGACATTCATTGATTTACATCAACAAAAGTCTTGTTATTTAATGAAATACCGTGTTGTAAAAAACAACAGTGATGACGATATTTCAACACCAAAACGATGCAAACTACTCCCTTTCACAAGCTTAATTATATTATAAAGGGCTTTGTTTGTCAATATTTTTTGTAAATAATACTGCTCACCAATAATTTTTATGAAAGATAAAATATCTCAAGGTGTATTATGTGAATTATTTTAATACAATAATAAAATATTATCAGAAGATGCAAAGGGCAAAAGAGGTGATTCAATGTCGAATATAGCTAATTGGAAAAAGTGTTTTTACAAGAAAAAAAGACGGTTAAAAAACCGTCTTT
>JAZSKK010000110.1:0-1542 GCA_045534795.1 Clostridia bacterium
TGCAATATACAGACTCCTCATTTTTAGCCTATTATTCTTTTGAATTTTTCTATCCATTGGTGGTACTGTTTAAAGTCAAATGTCGGACATCCGCATAAGTAATGATTATAGTGGGTTACCCCATTAACATTCCATTCTATAACCAGGAATTTCTTTTCGGAAATATCCATATGTATTTCACCTAAAATTTCTGCACCATTTTCCCCTATATCAAAGTCCCCCTCTGCATATACAAGGCTTGTATCTATATCGTATATTTTATGTGTGCCATTTGCCTTTTGCATAGTGTCGTTTACTGCAACTATCTTTTGTTTCAGATTACAAAGCTCGTCAAGTATTATCATTACGGACTTTTGTGAACGTTTAATATATTCATAAGCCTCTTTTTTGTTGTAATAATAATCTACGACTGCATCGGAAATCTGCGGCCATCCATCAATTAAATTCCACCATATTACACCTGTGCGGACAGGCTTTTTACAACGTATCATTTCAATAAAGTATTTTTTTGCCTCTGCCTGAACATACTGTGAAGCGTTTGAGTATTCTTCAAGTGTTTCGGGTGCAAAATTAAAAAACTGTTTAATCTGACTTGTCATCAATTCAATTCTGTGAGGAGAATTTTTCTGGTCGGATGAATGTAGTGTCCATTGTTCGTTTAAAATATCCGGCCACATGAATTCTTTGTCTATAAATTTTTCAAGACTTTCAACATCAGTGCAACCGTGATACCCTATTTCACTTACAAAATGACATTTTGCCTGCTTGTAAAAATCACTTTTGAAATAGTCGCGAGGCCCCCAAAGATGTCTTTCGGAAATTTCCCTGCCTTCAATTACGCCATCTTGGTCATTTTTGAATACACCCTCATAATATGGTGATGAGGGCAGATATGGTCTTGAAAAATCATTAAGACGGCACACTTCTTTTAATGTATGTCTGGTAAGTATATTTTCGTCGGGATTTGTTCCGTTAGCCGCATATACTGCGTCACATTCATTATCCCCTGCCCATAAAATTATACAGGGGTTGTTTCTGAATTTTCGTACAATCTGTGTTGCTTCTTCAAATAGTTGTTTGCAGAATTCCTCGCTGTGGCTGTATGCCGCACAAGCCATACCGAAATCCTGCCATATCATTATGCCGTTTTTGTTGCAGTAATCATAAAATTCCTGTTCTTCGTATACATTACCGCCCCAACAACGAATAATATTACATCCAAGGTCACTGACCATCTCGAGTGCCTTTGCATAACGTTTTGAATCGCGGCTATGGTAAACATCCATAGGCACCCAATTTGTACCACGGCACATAATGTCTGCTCCGTTTATTACAAAGCGAAAATCCCCGTCTGTTCCGTTTGTTGTTGCAGTACGTTTAAGTTCAACTGTTCTTATACCTGTGTCAATTGTTGTTTCCGCAACTATTTTTCCGTTCATTGTTACCGTTACGGTTATTTTATACATATTTGCTTCGCCGTATCCCGAAGGACACCAAAGATATGGATTTTTTATATATTTTTCTCCAAGTTTTCCGAGCTTT
>JAZSKK010000082.1:0-4782 GCA_045534795.1 Clostridia bacterium
TTCATACTGTGTATCTCCTTTCAATTATTAGCACTCTAAACAAACGAGTGCTAAAACTATGGTTATATAATAACATACTAATTTTTTTATTGCAATACCTTTTTTGTAAATAATGTGTTAATTATCCTTTTTTTGTAAAAGGCATACTGCGTAGGAGGATATCCCTTCACCTCTGCCCTCAAATCCAAGGTGTTCCGTAGTAGTGGCCTTTACACTTATATTTTCAACAGGTATATCAAGGGCCTGTGCAATGTTTTCTCTCATTATATCAATATAAGGTGCAAGTTTTGGCGACTGTGCCGCAATTATGCTGTCAATATTAATTATAGCATAATTTTCCTTTTTTAATACCTCATTTACTTTTTTCAGTAAAAGGATGCTTGATATGTCTTTAAAATCTGAAGACGTGTCAGGGAACAGCTTACCTATATCACCCAATGCCAAGGCACCTAAAAGGGCGTCCATTATAGCATGAATAAGCACGTCCGCATCTGAATGACCCAACAACCCTTTTTCATACGGGATATCCACACCCCCAAGTATAAGCTTACGTCCCTCTGTTAATTTATGTACGTCATATCCGTTACCTATTCTCATATTAAATCTCCTTTGAAAGTATTGCAGACACCAAGTCCACGTCTTCCTGCACAGTTACCTTTATATTACTGCGGTGCCCTTCAACCATTGCTACTTTTACACCTATACTTTCAAGCAGCATACAGTCGTCGGTAGCACCTTTGGTATTGCCTTCCTTATATGCCTTTAAAATAAGTTCCTTATCAAATACCTGAGGGGTCTGTATCGACCATAGATTTTCACGGCTTACAGTATGGGTTATTATGCCGTTTTCACCAACCTTTTTAAGAGTATCCGTAACAGGACAACCTAATGCCGCTGCACCTGTTTCCATAGCTCTCTGCACGGTTTTATCAATATCCTCTGTTTTTATACAAGGTCTTGCACCGTCATGGATAGCAACAATATTGTTTTTTGCAGCACTCAAACCATTTTTAACAGAATCTGTGCGGGTTGCACCGCCATTTACAATATTTGTAACCTTTGATATTTTAAATTCCTTTGCAATATCGCTCATAATCAAAATATCAGCTTCCCTGGTAACTATAACAATTTCATCAATAAAATCCGACTTTTCAAAAGCCATCAGGGTATGTGCAATAACAGGAATATTGTTAATTTCCAAAAGTTGTTTACTCTTTTTTGTTTTCATACGTGTACCGTTACCTGCCGCAACAATTATAGCGGAGGCACAGTCTGACTTTTTAAAAAAATTAAACAATTTTTTCACCTCTTTTAAAAATTTTACCATATTTTAAATAAAGTGGCAATACATAATTTTTGTTGATAAATCCAAAATAATACTGAGGTGATTTATTTTGGCGATATCGTTTATAAGGACCATAATATTATATTTATTTGTAATTTTAGGATTACGGATAATGGGTAAGCGTCAGGTAGGTGAAATGCAACCCTCCGAGCTTGTAGTTGCCATTATGATTTCCGACCTTGCAACAATACCCATGCAAGAGGTTGGGATACCTCTTTTTTCAGGAATTATACCTATATTTACTCTTATAATAATGGAAATATTATTATCCCAGTTTTCACTTAAAAATAAAAAATTCCGCAGATTAATGACAGGCAAACCCAGTGTAATTATTCATAACGGCAAGCTGTTGGAGGGTGAAATGCAAAAACAAAGGTTTAATAATGATGACCTTAACGAGCAACTGAGAATACAGGGCTATACAGGAATAAAGGACATACATTTTGCAATTTTAGAAACCAACGGACAGTTAAGCATTATTCCAAAGCCTAAAAAACAACAATCTACAATAGATGATGTTGAAAAAATTGTTAAAAACAAGGGGAAAAAGCAGTGAAATCAGTAATAAGTGCATTGGTAATCTTCATATTAATAATTACAATGGTAGTAATAGCCTGTATATATACAGACAGTGTTACGGAGGAAATGTTGCAATCTCTTTACAGAAATGAAAACTACATTTCAAAAAACAACTGGCAAATGGCACGTACCGAAGCAGAGTATATGGAAAATATATGGCACAATAGTCAAAACATTATGGTAACATTGTTTAATCACGATGTTATTGAAAGAGTAAATTTAAGCATAGCAAAAACAAAAAAAACCATACAGATGCGTAAAAATGAGGATTTTTTTTATGAATCCATAAATCTTAAGCTGCTGCTTAAAAGCCTTGTGGAGCAACAGAAAATCAGTATTGGAAACGTATTTTGATTTTATGAATATTGTGTAAATTTCAAACGAATTGTTACAAAACTATTGCAATTTTGAAAAAAATGTAATATAATTGTTATGTCCTGAATTATATACAACTACAATTTTGAGGTGATAAATTGAAGTATAGTTTAAAAACAGGGCGTTTGAAGTTTGAGGCGGTTGATAAAGTGATTACAGGAATTCGCACTCAAAAGACAAAGAGAAGAATTAAAAACCCTTCTTTAATTATTAAACGTCCGGTTTCTGACGAAAAGACAATTGATTCATTGAATAAACAGTTAAGCAGGCATATAATTAGGTTTAATAAGAAAAAACAGAAAAATTTGATTATAAGAATTATATCCTCCAGCGAGCTTTTTGGTATGATTAAAAGGACAACGGTATATGCTACCGCAATTTGTATGATGCTCGTTTTGGTATATGGTTCAATATCTTCTATGAATCTTACTTTTGCAAAACAGGTTATTGCCAATGGTACACCTGTTGGTATTGTAAAGGATGAAGATGCTTTTGAAGAAAAAGTAAGTGCATTGGAATCTGAACTCAGAACTTTGTCAGATGGCAATTTTGATGACACAGCTAAACTTGTTTATATTACCAGATTGTGTTTTGAAAAAGACATTACTCCTGAAGCTGAAATTATGCAGAATATGATGGCAACCTATGATGAAACAGCTTTGGCTTATGCTCTTTATATTGACGGCAATTTGGTTTGTGCTACAAAGAATGAAGCTGACCTTACAACTGTATTGGATGAATATAAGAAGCAATATTCTATCGACGTTGATGGTGCAGTTTTGGCTTTTAATCAGAAAACAGAAATTAAAAATGAATATGTTCCGATTGCTTATTTGTGTTCACAAAAAGGTGTTCATACCGCAATTACACGTACCCGTGAGGAAGTTGTGGAGTATGTTGTAAAAGACAAGGACACTATGTGGGATATAGCAACAAAGTACGGTATGAGTGTAGATGAAATTATGGAGATAAATCCTGAAGCTACTGACCTGATAAAAGCAGGTGACGTACTTAAATTAAATGAAAGCGAACCTTTATTACAGGTAAAGGTTAGTTATACTGAAACTGTTGAGAAGGCTATACCTTATGAAAACGAAACTGTCAACGACAGTAGTATGAGAAAAGGTCTTAAGCAGGTGGTCGTTCAGGGCGTTGACGGTAAAAAGAAGGTTAAACAGGAAGTTGTTCTTGTTAACGGTAAAAAAGTTGCTGTTAATGTTTTGGAAGAATCAGTCCTTCAGGAAGCTGTTAATGGTAAGGTTAAGGTTGGTACAAAAATTATTTCCGGTGTTGGTACTGGTTCGTTTTCAAGGCCTGCCTATGGTACTATAACTGCCCGTTATGGCTCCGGTGGTTCAAGATGGTCATCAGGTCGTCATACTGGTCTTGATATAGCAGCTCCTACAGGGACAGCTATATATGCCGCTGATTCAGGCAAAGTATCTTTTGCCGGTTGGAAGGGTAGCTATGGATATCTTGTTATAATTAATCACGGTAACGGATATGAAACTTATTATGGTCATTGTAGTAAGTTACTTGTAAAAGCAGGTGAAACTGTAAACAAGGGCGATTATATTGCAAAGGTTGGCAGTACCGGTAACAGTACAGGTTCGCATTGCCACTTTGAAGTAAGATATAACGGTGTTACAAAAAATCCGGAAAATTACCTGAGGTAAAAGGAGATATTGTTATGGAAAAAACAATATTAATTGTTGATGACGAAGAACCAATAGTTGATATACTCAGATTTAATTTGAAAAAGGAAGGCTATAATGTTCTTGAAGCGTATGATGGAGAAACTGCGCTTAATCTGGCTTTGGAAAAAAATCCGGACCTGATTTTGCTTGATGTAATGCTTCCTAAAATGGATGGCTTTACAGTTTGTCGTAAGCTTAGGGAACGTATTTCCACACCTATTTTGATGATTACGGCACGTGAGGAAGAGGTCGACAAGGTTTTAGGGCTTGCACTCGGTGCCGATGACTACATAACAAAACCATTTTCCATAAGAGAGCTTATGGCAAGGGTTCAGGCAAATTTAAGACGTGGCAGTCAGGATTTTACTTATCTTAGCGTAAATGCTGACACAACAAGTATGAAGCACGGCTCACTTACTATTAATATTGATAAATATGAAGTGAAAAAGAATGACAAAATTATTGACCTTACTCTTCGTGAGTTTGAACTTCTAAAGTTTTTGTCATTACAGCCTGAAAAAATTTATTCAAGAGAAGCCTTGCTGGAAAAGGTATGGGGCTATGAATATTATGGAGATGTCCGTACCGTTGACGTTACCGTACGTCGTCTGAGGGAAAAAATTGAAGATGACCCATCTAATACAAAGTTTGTGGTCACAAGACGCGATGTAGGATATTATTTTGCTAAGCAGGCTTAGTTTTTGTTGACAAATTTATGTGTTTTATATATAATGTATTTATAAACATTTGTTGGAGGATATACATATGAGGGAAAAAATTAGTTCA
>JAZSKK010000194.1:0-5478 GCA_045534795.1 Clostridia bacterium
TTCTATAATGGTCTTTTATTCTTGAAAAAGCCTTTGTGAGAGGCACACCGCCAAAACCTACAGTTGATAATAAATCATCTATTGTAGATACTGTGAATTTTTTACACACAGGCTCCATAAACTTTTTATCATTTAAAACAGAAACAGGAATGCCTGATTTTTTTAATTCTTTTTCAATAAGTTCACGGCCTTTTAAAATATTTTCTTCCCTGTTTTCCTTTTTAAACCAGTCGTTAATCTTCTTTTTTGCCTGAGAAGTTTTTACAATTTTAAGCCAGTCACGGCTGGGGCCTCTTGAATTTGCAGAGGTAATAATTTCTACAATATCTCCATTAGTAAGCTTGTGTTCCAAAGTTACAATTTTGCCGTTTACCTTTGCACCAACAGTTTTGTTACCAATAGCACTGTGAATAGCATAAGCAAAATCAATCGGGCCTGAACCGTTAGGCAAATTAATTACTGCACCTTTTGGTGAGAATACAAAAACTTCATCTTCAAACAAATCTATCTTCAAATTATGAATAAAATCCTCGGCATCATTCATATCTCTATGAATTTCCAAAAGCTGTCTTACCCATTCAAGCTTGTTATCCAAATCTGTGGCTCCTGAAACACCTTCCTTGTACTTCCAGTGTGCAGCAATACCAACTTCAGCAATTTTGTGCATTTCCCACGTACGAATCTGCACCTCAAAAGGTCTTCCCCCAGGACCAATCAAAGAAGTGTGTAATGACTGATACATATTCTTTTTAGGCATAGCAATATAATCCTTAAATCTGCCGGGGATAGGTTTATAAATTTCATGCACCATACCTAAAACTGCATAACATTCATTAATGTTGTTTACAATTACTCTTACAGCCAGCAAATCATATATTTCATCTATTGAAATATTATTTGTGTACATTTTTTTGTAAATACTGTAAAAATGCTTTGCACGACCGTTTATACCTGCTTCAATACCCATTTCATCAAGCTTTTCACGAAGCGTTGATTTAACATTTTCCAGATATTCTATTCTTTCTCCACGCTTTAAGCTGATATGTTCGGAAATTTCCTTATATGCTATTGGGTCAAGATAACGAAGGGATAAATCTTCAAGCTCCCACTTAACTTTTTGCATACCAAGGCGATTTGCCAATGGTGCAAAAACTTCCATTGTTTCATGTGCTTTTTCAAGCTGTTTTTCTTCAGACATACTTCTTAGGGTACGCATATTATGTAGCCTGTCAGCTAATTTTATAATAATAACACGAATATCCTTAGCCATTGCAAGGAACATTTTACGCAAATTTTCCACTTGTTGTTCCTGTTTGGTACTGTAAGGGATTTTACCAAGCTTTGTAACTCCTTCAACAAGTAGTGCTACATTTTCACCAAAATTTTCTCTTATTTCATTTATTGTGCAGGATGTGTCCTCAACAGTATCGTGTAAAAGTCCTGCAACGATAGCTTCATCATCCATTTCAAGTTCGGATAAAATAAACGCAACATTATATGGATGAATAACAAAAGGTTCACCTGATTTACGGTTTTGACCTTCGTGTGCTCTTATAGCAAAGCTTCCTGCTCTTTCGATAAAATCAAAATTACTATTTGGATTGTACTTTGCAATATTTTCTTTTAATTTTTCAAAATTTATAGCTGCATCATACATAAAAACACCTCATCCATTACATTTGCCTTATTCTTTTAATGTCTTTAATAATAATTTGAGTATTTTCAGTCCCCATATAATTGTTTATATCCAAACAACCTGCAATATCAATGAAATTACCCTCTTCTATAACTGCCGAAAAGTCACCCATTGAAAAACCTATTGCATCAATAAAAGTATTGCCGCATTTTAAGGTAAGCTTAATATGCTTTCCTTCTGACAACAAAAATTTTTTAACAACTTCTGCATCTAATAATGCAAATACAGGTTTAGGATTACCTATACCGTATGGTTCCAATAATTCAATACTTTTAGCGGTATCAATATTAAGAAATGATTCTTTCAAAACACAATCAATATTTATTTTCTGTACAAACTTTTTGCCATTTAATAGATTATTGGCATACTCATTTATCTTTATTCTGAATAAATCAATATTTTCCGCATCTATCGACAGGCCCGCAGCAAGTGAATGACCACCGTATTTAGTTAATAAATCTGAACAGGCTTTTAGTGCTTCGTATAAATCAAAGCCTTCCACACTTCTTCCTGAACCTTTAACAATATCATTTATATCATCAGTGAGAACAAGACACGGCTTGTAGTATTTTTCACATACCTTAGATGCCACAATACCGATAACACCGCTGTTCCAACCCTCACCATAGACAACGATTACATTGTCCTTGTACATTTTATTCTCATCAATAATCTTAAAAACTGAATCTGTAATTGATTTTTCAACGTCTTGTCTTTGAGTGTTAAGAGCATCTAATTTATTAGCAATTTCAAAACATTTATTTGGGTCACCTGATGCAAACAACTCCACACAGGATGATGCATCCTCAAGACGTCCTGCTGCATTTATACGGGGTACAATACCAAAGGCAAAATCTGAAACTTTAGCTTCTCCTTCAATACCCGATACATTTAAAAGTGCATTTACACCAACATTATTATCATAACCCACCATTTTAAGTCCCATAATAACAATAGCTCTGTTTTCATCATTAAGCGGAACCAGGTCGGCTATTGTTCCAATAGCTGTAATCAGAATGTATTTTTTAATTATTCTTTCCAACCCATCCCTATTAAGAGCAGTAATAAGCTTAAATGTTACTCCTACGCCTGCAAGCTCGGAAAAAGGATATGTACTGTCCTTACGCTTTGGATTAATTACAGCACAACAATCAGGAATACGATTAGGACATTCGTGATGGTCTGTTATTACAACATCAAGTCCTAACGACTTGGCATACTCTACCTCATCATACGCAGCTATACCGTTGTCAACCGTAATAATCAAATTTGTTCCATTATCTGCTATTTTCTTTATAGCATTAACATTCATACCATATCCGTCTGAAAATCTGTTTGGGATATAATAATCAACGTCTGCGCCATTTTCTTTTAAAAACATATACAAAATACTTGTGCTTGTAACACCATCAGCGTCGTAATCGCCAAAAATTGTAATACGTTCGTTACGCATAATTGCCTTTTCTATCCGTGCAACAGCTAAATCCATATCATTAAGTAAAAATGGATTATGCAGGTTGTACAAAACACGTTTAAAGAGGTTATCTGGGTTGCCACCCACAATTTCCAAACGATTATGCAAAACACCTGAACAAAGTTCACTAAACCCGTATCTTGTCATTAAATCCTTAACTATTACATTGTCGATATTTTTATATACCCAAACCTTATTATTCATACTGCACCTTTTATTCAGCTAATTTTTTGACTGAAGAAATCATATTATCTACATAGGAACGTTTTACATAAAAATCAATATCGCCATTTACACTTGCCGCTGCATACATATCACCATATTCATAGTAAACTACTGTTTCGGATGGTGTATTGGTATTATAATTAAAAGTGAATCTGCAAAGTTCCTTTCCAACATTAGCTCCTCTTGTTTCTCCGGAAATTAAAGGGGAAACTATATCCGCATAAGTACCGCGGAAGGATGTTTCTTCTACTTTTTTATCATTTACGTAAAAATCCGAACCATTATTCTTCAAAATATAATTTTCACCGTCATTAAAAACAATATTATCCGTAGATATTATTTTTCTGATAAAAACATAGGATTCAAGCAAATATACAGGTGTATAATTTCTGTATTCAACCAAATCCTTACTGATTGTGTAAACATTAGGTTCTCCAGCCATTTTAATATATATTGAATTAGCATCTTTATCATTACCTAACAATATATTATGAGTTTCACTTACTGTATTTATTGTTATATAATACTCAGGGTTTTTAAGCCCATATTTACTGTAATCTGATGGGTTATCATCAACAAATTCAGAAATTGTGAAATCCAAAGAATTAATAACGTATTCATCAAATATATCCTGATTTACATCCTTTAAATATGGCGTCACCATTTCCCATTCTGTCAAAACATTTGCATTAACATTTTCAGTGGTTTTCCTTAGAATTGTATATGCAGATTCTTTATTTTTAATCGAAATACCCGTAACATCCCCTACAATAGATACTAATGTTTTATTACGAATTGAAGATAAACCAGCATTCAAAGTATCATAAATAACGGTGGATACAATATAAACATCATCCTCATCATTTACATTTGTATAATAACCAGATTTAGTCCCTGTCTGCTTACCAAAGTTTATTTTGTTAACAACATTTTCGGTATCTGTTATTACAATAGTTAATGATGGATTATCAAGACCATATAAAGCTAAATCACTTACATTTTCAGCAACAAGGCTATCTGCACTCAAAAATTTGGCAGTCCTTATAACAGAAGCTGTTAATCCCTGGTCAAGTTTGACATTACGTCTATCAACAACATTCCAGATGTCATCAACTAGCTCAAGCTTATATGAATCATCAATACCCAAAACCGAATAATACTTTAAAACAGACTTAATATTCATAATTTCAATACCGCTGTTATTTACAGTATTGTCAACAAGTGGTACGTCATTATTCTCATTTGAATTTAATGACAGTACAGCAAATATACCAAGCAAAACTAAAATAGCTAAAATAATAATTACTAATTTGGATTTTATCTTCATAGATATCTCCTTTTAATCCATACAAACAATCCTGCAACTATAATAATAAACGGCACAACAAATGCAAAAATCACATGCCATGTTCCATATTGTTCCTCCGTAATATCAAGAGGATTATTGGAGATTAATTTATATGAAATACTTATATTTTCATCTGATTTGCCCATCCACAACACGCTGTTTAAAAGCAATGACTTGTTATAAGACATTACACCTTCATTGTATATATATGAACTACCGCTAGCAATAACACGGGATATTAATTTGGAATCAGTAACCCTTGATGAAAGTGCCGCAATACAATATGATGAAACAGCACTTTGGTCAGCATATAGTGTTGCCTTATCTGATGTGTAAAGCAACGGTGATGTTTCAATACTGTTTTTTGATTGCCATAGAGGTGTTATATTCACAGTATATGGTACAACCAAATTGTTGGATATAGACTTTGTAACAGTATGGTCTATCATATATGGCACAGCATAGCCTGAAATAAGACGTTGCTTATCCTTTTCCTCAACATATCCTGAACCATAACCCAAACCTAATTGAGTCATATATTCAGTTAAATTAAGACAGTCAATAACTCGGTCATAATGAACCTGCATATGATGACCAGATACAAGATAAGCTTCTATACGGTTTAACTCATCAACAGAAAAATCCACACTTGGGCCATATATGAAAATCATATCATATTCATCAGATATACCATCAATCATAATATTAAAATCTTCATATTCTATACCTTCATCA
>JAZSKK010000248.1:0-3426 GCA_045534795.1 Clostridia bacterium
TAAATGTCCGATTAAATAATGAAGTGATAGCATCCTCCCCCATTATGACCAACTACGGAATACCCAAAAAGGAATCCACAACATACAAAAACAACATTATTTTTATATTTTACAACTTAATATCATTATTTTACAAAAGTATTTAGGGATGTAGCAAATTAATTTTGCTACATCTTCTTTTTAATACATATTTTTTAAAAATTGAAAAATAATAAACATATCAAATATACTGGAGGTAAAAAATGAAAAAAATATTTTATATATTGGTTATAACTATTATTGTAATTTCATTAGGTGCATGCAAAGGCAATATGTCCGACAAGCCCATAATAGGCGTATGCCTTTATAAATATGATGACACTTATGTCTCAACCGTAAGGCAGGAATTGGAAAGCCTTGCAGGAAACAATGTAGAGCTATACCTGAACGACGGTAAAGGTGACCAGGGAACACAAAATGACCAGATTGACCTGTTAATTCAAAAAAAAGTTGATGTTCTTGTAGTAAATTTGGTTGACGTAGGTGCGGCACAAACGGTAGTAAATAAAGCAAAAAATGCAGACATTCCCATTATTTTTTTTAACAGAGAACCAAGCAAAGAGGTTTTAAATTCATATAACAAGGCAATATTCATAGGAACAAATGCAAAGGAAGCCGGAATTATACAGGGTGAAATAGTCTCAAAAACATGGAAACAGAATGACCATTTTGACAAAAACAATGACGGCATACTGCAATATGTAATGTTAAAGGGTGAACCTGACAACCCGGAGGCCGTGGCAAGAACGGAATATTCAATAAGTACAATAAAGGATAACGGTATAGATGTTGAGGAATTGGGACTTCAGGTATGCAATTGGGATACAGAGCTTGCAAACAGTGCTATGTCTGGTTGGCTGACAAAATACGGAGACCGCATAGAATTTGTAATAGCAAACAACGATGCAATGGCACAGGGGGCAGTTTCTGCATTACAATCTGTTGGCTATAACAAGGGTGATGACAATAAATATATCCCTGTTATTGGAGTTGATGCAACAGATTCCGCAAAGGATTTAATCAAAAAAGGTTATATGACAGCAACAGTCCTGCAGGACGGTAAGGCTATGGCGGAGGCAATAAACACTATTGCAATAAACATTTCCAAGGGAAATGAATTTTTAATAGATACAATTTACGAATTTGACGAAACAGGTAAAGCAATTAGGATTCCGTACCAATCATACGAGGGTGAAAAATAAATGTCTCTGCTTTGTATGGAAAATATGTGCAAACGCTTTGGCAACACCGTTGCACTTGACAATGTAACTTTAAATCTTGAAAACGGCTCTATACACGCACTTATGGGAGAAAACGGTGCAGGTAAATCTACACTTATGAAATGCCTGTTCGGTGTGTATCATAAAGACAGCGGACGTATAATGCTAAAGGGCAAGGAAATTAATTTTACAAACCCTAAACAAGCATTGGAAAATGGTGTAGCAATGGTCCATCAGGAACTTAATCAGGTGCTGCAGCAAACTGTTTTGGAAAATATATGGCTTGGTAGATTTAAAAGCAAATTCGGTATAATAAACAAAAGAGAAATGTATGGTGAAACCTTAAATATTTTTAAAAACCTTAATATTGAAATTGACCCAAATGTAAAAATAGGTACACTGTCCGTTTCACAACGTCAGATGGTAGAAATTGCAAAAGCTGTGTCATACCACGCCAAAGTAATAGTGATGGATGAACCCACCTCCTCCCTTAACGAGCGTGAAGTAGAGCATTTGTTTAAAATATTAAATATGCTGAAAAAAGCAGGCTGTGGAATAATATATATTTCTCATAAAATGGCGGAGATTTTAGAAATTTCCGACACTGTTACCATAATGCGTGATGGAAAAACAGTTTCATCTCACAAATCAGAGGACCTTACTACGGATAAAATAATCAACCTTATGGTAGGTCGTGAATTAAATGACAGATTTCCACCAAAACACAATAACCCATCTGATATTATATTAGAGGTTAAAAACCTGTGTACAAAGTATTCACCAAGGCTTAAGGATATTAACTTCAGTTTAAAAAAGGGTGAAATTTTAGGTATTGCAGGGCTTGTAAGCTCCGGCAGGACAGAAGTCCTTGAAGCATTATTTGGGTTGAGGAAGGTGGAAAACGGAACAATAACTGTACATGGGACAGTTGTAGTAAACAACAACCCACGTCAGGCAAAGAAAAACAAATTTGCATTGCTTACAGAGGAACGCAGAGCAAACGGAATATTTGCACCGCTGAGTATTGAATCAAATATTACAATATCCAGCCTTAAGGAATATAACCACGGACTTTACATCGATAATTCTCTGATATATCAGGTAACTAACGAAAGTATAGAAAAGCTGAAAATAAAAACAGCAGGCGGAAAAGCAAAAATCAAAACATTATCCGGCGGTAATCAGCAAAAGGTGATTTTAGGCAGATGGCTTTTGACCAAGCCTGAAATATTGTTGCTTGATGAACCAACAAGAGGTATTGATGTAGGTGCAAAATACGAAATATATCAACTGATAACAGATTTGGCTGCAAATGGCAAGGGCGTTATTGTTGTATCCTCGGAAATGCCGGAATTGCTTGGAATATGCGACAGAATTATGGTTATGTCAAATTACAGAGTTGCAGGAATACTGGATAATGACGGCAATTTAAACCAGGAAACAATAATGAAACTTGCGTCAAAATATATATAGTTCAGGTGAAATTTATGAATAAAGGAAAAATAAATGTAAGTGAGGTTTTAATAAATTATTCCCTGTACATTGTACTGGGAATAATGATTTTAGCCGTTATTATAACAGAACCAAGCTTTGTATCAGCAAAAAACATCACTAATATTTTAAGTCAGGCATCTACACGCGGAATATTGGCTTTAGGCGTTGCAGGGCTAATCGTATTACAGGGAACAGACCTGTCGGCAGGCAGAATTTTAGGACTGACAGCTATTGTATCTGCATCCTTGCTGCAATCGGCAACCTATGCATCAAGAATGTATGCAGATTTACCTCCATTACCGTTAATTGTTCCTTTTTTAGCAGCAATCACCATAGGGGGAATATTCGGTGCAATAAACGGATTTGGTGTAGCAAAGCTAAAATTACACGCTTTTATTATATCATTAGGCACACAGCTTATTGCATACGGTATTTCCTGTATATACATTGACAGACCACCACTTGGAGCACAGCCTGTGGCAAACCTTGACGAAAGGTACACAAACTTTGTAAACGGTGGTTTTAGGATAGGCAGCTTTGAATTCCCATACCTTATATTATACCTGTTAATTGTAGCGGTGATAATGTGGTTTATATGGAATAAGACAGTACTTGGCAAAAATATGTTTGCAATAGGCGGCAATCCTGAAGCAGCGGCTGTATCAGGGGTTAA
>JAZSKK010000209.1:0-1558 GCA_045534795.1 Clostridia bacterium
AATTTCAAGCTTTACATTAAAAAGTCCTCTTGATTTTATTAATCAAAGCAGATTGAGAACAGACAATGCTATACAAAAAATATCCAATATATTAAGTGAAACAGTTATAAAAAACAGATATAAGGCAGAATCGTCAACCCAAAGCATCATAACCTTATCAGCAAATATCATTTCACAAAAATCAAAGCAGTTAGACGTCAATATCGCAAAGCTTGACGCCTTCAGCCCACTTAAGGTTATGACACGAGGATTTTCTGTTACACAAAACAAAAACGGAATTGTAAAAAGCATTACAGATACAAAAAAAGGTGACGAAATTACCGTCATATTAACTGATGGAAAGCTTGATTGCACCGTAGAAAATATTTGTAAGGAGAATTAAATATGACTGAAGTTAATTTTGAAAAATCCATAACAGAGCTTGAAAATATTGTTAAAACACTTGAAAGCGGAAATTTATCACTTGATGAAATGATAAAACTTTTTGAACAGGGAATGAAGCTTTCGGCAAGTTGTAACAAATTGTTGGACGAGGCTGAAAGTAAAATAAACATTCTTTTGAAAAATGATGGTGGAATTACAAAGCAGGAATTTAAGCTATCGGAGGAATAATAATGGATTTTAAAACCCGTTTTACAAATACACTGGAAACAGTTAACAAATGGATAAATGAGCTATCCCCAAAGGGCGATGGTTTACACAATATTATTTTTGAAGCATCTAATTACTCCGTGCAGGCAGGCGGAAAACGAATACGTCCAATAATAGCATACGGTGTTTGCGATATGCTTGGTGGCGACGTGGAAATGGTTAAAAACTATGCCTGTGCCGTGGAATTTATCCATACATATTCACTTATACACGACGACCTTCCATGTATGGACAATGATGATTTACGCAGAGGCTTACCCACCAATCACAAAAAATTTGGTGAGGCAATTGCATTGCTTGCAGGGGATTCACTTTTAACCTATGCTTTTGAATGTGCCTCATCATCAGTAAACAAGCCTGAAATTACAATAAAAGCAATAAATGCAATATCAAAAGCCGCAGGAATAAACGGAATGATTGGCGGTCAGGTTATAGATATTGAGGGTGCAAACAACTATGACCAATTGAAAACTGTACACAAAATGAAGACAGGTGCTTTGATAAAGTTATCAGCATATCTTGGTGCAATAGCAGCAGGATGTGATAATGAAAAGCTTAAAGCTATTGATGAATTTGCAGATAATCTTGGAATTGCATTCCAGATAAAAGATGATATTTTAGATGTTGAAAGCACAGACGAGGAGCTTGGAAAACCAATAGGAAGTGACGATAAACGCGGTTTAACAACCTACGTTACTCTGTTCGGCATTGACGGAGCAAAGGAAAAGCTTGATATTCACACAAAGCTTGCAAAGGATTCTCTTTTAATATTTGGGGAAAAAGCCACATTTTTGCTTGAATTGTCGGATATGCTGCTTTCAAGAAAAAATTAAACCTAAAGAAAAGTTATTTTAAGAAACAAAGTGAGGATAAAAATCCGTGAGTATATTGCAACACATTGACAGTC
>JAZSKK010000045.1:0-5489 GCA_045534795.1 Clostridia bacterium
AAAGGCGATTTTGTTTTAATAGCTGGTACGTCGGGTATAGGTAAAAGTACCCTGTTAAAGCTGATGCTTGCTATGTACACCCCGTCTGAAGGAGATATTAACCTTGTTGATAATGAGGATAATACACAAAAAATATCTGCAGATTTAAGAGGAATCTTTTCCTACGTGCCACAGGGTAATATGGTCCTTTCGGGTACGGTAAGGGATAATGTGGTGTTTTTTGATAAGCATACAGATGATACAAAAATAGAAGAATGCTTAAAGGCGGCGGAGCTTTGGGACGATATTTCATCCCTTCGTGACGGATGTGATACCGTAATAGGTGAAAATGGCGTAGGCCTTTCTGAAGGACAAGTGCAAAGACTAGCGGTGGCAAGGGCTTTGTACCGCGATGTGCCTGTGCTTTTGCTTGACGAATCCACATCAGCACTTGATGAGTTAACAGAGGCTAAAATGCTTGAAAATATCAGGAAAATCAAGGGTAAAACCTGTATTCTTATATCCCACAAAAAAGGTGCGGAAAAATATATGGATAAAAAGATATTTATACAAGATGGAAATGTAATTTGTAGTCAAAATAACCAAATGGCGTAACCGATATTTGGTTAATATTCACAAAAAACCAAAAAAATCAAAATAATAGAAAAATATGTTTGACATATCTGTAAAAAAGTTGTAAAATAGATACAAATGTAAATATATTTTTTTAAAACTCAAGGAGGTTTTAACATGAAGTTAAAAAGATTACTTTGTGCTTTAGTTGTCTTCACTTTGATGATGACAAGCGTTGTATGTAGTGTTAGTGCTGCTACATACCAGACTACAACAGTCTATAATGTTGGTTCAGGTGAAGGTGATTTAGGTTCTATTTCACTTAAAACAACAGTTTATGGCCTTACAGAAGGCTCTATGGTTTCCTACATTATATATAAAGGAACTTCAGTAGCAGAAGATGGTTCAAATATTGAATATATTGACCAGCAGACTGCTGACAGCTCATGTACTGTTGAATTTGATACAGGTGCTAAATTTGAAACAAATACAATTGAAGGTATGGCTTATACATTTGCTTCAAGCGGTAATGAGCACACTTCTGCAACATACGCACCTGTTATGAAAACTTCGTACAATGGTGCACAATCTGATGTGACATCTACTGATTACTCAACAATTCCAATGGGTACAAATGTTGCATGGAGAAACTATTTCTTAAGCTTTACAGGCAAAAATAAAGTAACATATACTGGTATTGAGACTGTTTCTTTGTCTTATACAGGTTATCCGGTAGAAGATGATAATGGTATTATAGAACATGAATTAGGCAATCGTACTCGTGATTTGATAAGGAATGAAGTACGATATACGTGTAAGGCACCTTATGTTCATCCAGGTTCAGTTGTAGAATTTGATATTGATACTACGGCTGGTTATAAGGTTACTGAATTCAAATTGCAGGAAAATAGTGACTTCTCTGGTGATTCTCACACAGTTCAGAATAGTACAACTAATTTTGCTGATAATATAGTTGGTAATAAGCTTAAGTTTGACCTTTATGATGAAATAGCAAATGGTGACTACTTCCAGGTTGGTGGACAATATACTATTTTCGGTACAACTACTGAAGCTGTTACATCAACAGAAGCTAAGTACATTAAAATAGACGGTGACGCTGTTTATTCTACATTGAAAGATGGCAGCGAGGCTGTTACATTCTTGATGACAAAGTCTGATAAGCTTACTGATTCAGATGATTTTGGTATTAACGTATATGCTTATCCTGCTGGTTCAGAAGATGCTGAAGATGCTGAAGCTGAAATACGCTTTACAGGTATGAAGGCTCTTGATGTTGATGGCAACAAATTCGGTATCCAGTTGTATGTAAATGCAGACGATGCAAATGCTAAATATTTTAATTCTGCAGATTATACTCTAAAAGCAGTTCCATATATTGATGGTGCTGAATTGGCAACTACAGGTGCTGATTTGTTCTATACAACAACTACAGGAACACTTGATGGTTCATTTGTTGAATAAGGGGGTGCAATATAATATGAAAAAGTACACAAAACCAATGGTTAAAATTGTTAATATTAAATCTTCAGAAGATATTGCAGCTTCATTTAGCTCAATCAAAGAAGGTATGATTAAGAACTATTTGCTAAGCGATAGTACAAACTATGCGGTTTCTGCTTATAGCGTAGCTACAAGTGATCTACAGGCTGATAGCTAATTAAAGCACAAATTTATATTAACATTTAAAAGGAAACGGTTTACCGTTTCCTTTTTTTGTTGTATTATATGAATTTATCACTTTTATGCTGTATTTTCCTATTGATTATTTTTTGTGTATATGTTATAATTAGTTCATTAAAACGAACTCAATGAATAGTGAAAAATGAATAATGAAGAATTAAGGAACAAATGCTCCGCATTTGAATTAAAAGAAAATCACTTTGTGATTTTCAACCCCAATTATTAATCATTCATTATTCATTATTAATTATTAATTCATTTATAGTCCTTACAAATAATTTATATTATGGTAGGTAAATTATGAAATATTTTAATATTGCTGGTTTAAACTTACAGGTTGATGGTGTTGATTATCCATATTTTGACAACCGTCTTGAAAAATATCGTACCGACAAATTTAATAAAGCTGATATTACGGTAAGGTTTGTTTTGGATAATTCAATAAACATCCCTTTGCCCAGTCATTTTGCTGAAAGCAAGGGCAGGTATTATTTTGAGTCCCATGACGGATACGGTTTTTATGATTATATTGATGAAATCAAAAAAACAGTTTCCTTTATGCAAACCAATAAGGAATGGAACAACATTACATATACCTTTTCTGATTTGTCATCCATTTTCGGAATCAGTCCTGAAACTACAGTTACAAATGTGCTTGGTCACCTTTTTGGACAGGCTATCAGGCATTTTGACGGCATAGGTGTTCATGCATCAACAATAGTATATAATGGTGAGTCAATCACCTTTACCGCACCGTCAGGTACAGGTAAATCTACACATACTGATTTATGGAAACAATTTTACCCCAACACTGTGGTTATTAATGATGATATGCCTGTGTTACGTTTAATTGACGGCAGGTTTTATGCCTTTGGCACACCTTGGAGTGGTAAAAGTGATATTAATGAAAATATGTCTGCTCCCTTAAAGGCTATGGTGTTTTTAGAACGTTGTGAAAGCTGCTCTATAACAGAGCTTTCACCAATGGACGCTGTTATAAGGATGATTAGGGAGGTGCCTGTTTCAATATTTAAGGGACAAGCCGACCTTATGATGGATATGTTTAATAAATTGTTCTCAAATGTTCCCGCCTACCTTTTGAAATGTAATATTTCCAAGGATGCGGTTGACACAGTGAAAAATAAATTATTTTAATAAACGGAGGATGAAGAAATGAAGATTTTCAACAAAGTTATATGCCTGTTATTGGTATGCACCTTTTTAATGGGAACTTTGGGCGTTGTAAATGCTGATATGGCATTTTCAGATTTGCCTTCAAGCCATTGGGCATATTCTAATGTACAGACTCTTGTGGATGATGGTACAATAAACGGTTATACTGACGGCACATTCCGTCCTGACGCTAATGTTACAAGGGCTGAATTTGTAAAAATGATTGGTAAAACTGACAAGGCATTTGATAAGCCTTTTGCTGATATTAATGGTCATTGGGCGTATGATTACATAATGTATTCCGATATGGATGTTGAGGGTACATCCTTTAACCCTGACGTTCCTATTACACGTAATGATGTTATTAACCTGCTTTGGAAGCGTGCTGGCTCACCTGAAGCAGCTGCTCCGTCTATAATTACTAACCAGTCAACAAAGGCTGGTGCTGCTGCATGGGCTTATTCATACGGTATTATGAACGGTGACGATGGTGTAAACCTACGTCTTCAGGACGGCGTTACAAGAGCAGAGGCGTCTGCTTTGATTTGTCGTTCAAGGACTATTGATTATTCTTCCAAAAAGGTATTTGCGGATACTGTTAATCCAAAAATAATTGAGGAAGTTTATAACGCCTTTAATTTGTTTGGTGACGAATATGATGCAAACAGAACCTTTACAAATGGTGAAATTTCAGGTGCGGCTTTAAAGCTTGCATACGATACAGAAGTACCTCTTTACGATGGACTACAGCCTAACATATCTGTAAATCGTCCTAATACCTTCGATTTCCACGTTGCCTGCAACCACTTCTGGGGTACAGACAGAATGACAGAAGAATTTTATGACGCTGACGCAAACATTATAGATACTGTTACTGCTTTGGCTTTTGCATCATATTACAAAACAAGAAATTACGTTCTTGGCAGAGGCGAGGCAATGTATGATGACGTTGATTCAATTAAGTTTAATACTATGAAATTACTTGTTTCATCAGGTATTCGCAACGGTATCAGGGTTGAAAACAGCAACAATTTGCGTCCTTACGAAACTGTAACTGCAAAAACTCTTGCGCTATTGTTAATGCAGTTCGATGCTATCGCCGGCTTTAACACAAAGCATTACGTTATGTTTGAGGGTGGAACAGCTATAGATTCATCACTTAAAACAGAAGTTATGAGTTATCCTAATTCTGCTGATAAGTATAAATTCATACTTTCCGATGTACCAAACGCAGTTTATGACAGTCCCTTTATTGATGTAGATGGAACTGTTGCAAGCACCTTGCCTAAGGATATCTTCAGTCTTGCACGTGACCGTTATGATATTTATTCAGCTATTTTGCAACAGCTTTCAGGTGTGGCTTATGCAAACGGTGCAGAGGTTGCATTTACTTACTATCCTTCATTGGTTTGCAGAACAGGTAACGGTTATGTAATGAAGGTTAAGGTTGAGGTTTTGGCTTATGCAGACGGAGCAACCTTTGACGATGTTTTTGCAAATACAATCACAGGCCCTAAACCTGCTTTAGAAGATTTTCCAACTATGTTCCTTACACTTGCTACAGGCAGTGAAATCAGCGGTACTGTAATTCCTGCAAATAAAGCAGTATTCACAAGTATTGACTACATTTATTAATATTTATTGGCGATATCGGCAAAATTATGCCGATATCGTTTTTTTGTATTATTTCTATTGACTTTAACGCTTTAGTGTGGTAAAATGTGAAAGTAGTGTTATAATACATTAATTTTTTAATAAAGGAAGTTATGATTATGAGTATTCCGCATTCAAAGGATATGGATTATTTTTTTAAGGCTGTTTTGTCTCTTGATAATATTGACGATTGCTATAAATTTTTTGAGGATATCTGCACCATAAAGGAAATGAAGGACCTTGCACAGAGAATGGACGTTGCACGTCTGCTGGCAGAGGGTAAGGTGTATAGCGAAATTGCTAAAATTACAGGTGCAAGCAGTGCTACAATCAGCCGTGTTAATAAGTGCCTTATGTATGGTACAGGCGGCTACAAGGAAATTTTGGACAAAATAAAAGGTGAAGAACAA
>JAZSKK010000131.1:0-7063 GCA_045534795.1 Clostridia bacterium
TTTCTGTTTTAATGGTTTTATAACTATACAATAAAATCACTCACCATATTATAAGTTTTTGCATCTACAGTAATGTCCATCAATGTCCCCTCGCCGGTATGCTCTTCGGAATTTACGTTTGATTTTGAATATATTACTGGAAGCACCGCCCCCTTGTCGTAGGGGATAAGCACCTTTATTCTGTGCCTTTTTTCAGGCATTGCATTACATAGGTTTTCTAACAAATTGTCAATATTGTACCCTTTTTTTACGCTTATTTCCACAGACATCTGTTTGTTTAAAGAAAAATCATCCACAAGGTCAATTTTGTTAAATGCAGTAACTATGGGCTTTTGTGACGCACCAAGCTCGTTAAGTAATCCTTCAACAACCTCAATATTTTGCTCTAATTGAGGGGATGAGGCATCCACAACGTGTACTAAAACGTCTGCAATAACTGCCTCCTCCAATGTGGAGCGAAATGCCTTTATAAGATGGTGGGGAAGCTTGCGTATAAACCCAACGGTATCAACTAATATAACAGGTGAACCATCAGGTAATGTGAGCTTACGTGCGGTAGGGTCCAATGTGGCAAAAAGCTTGTCCTCTGCCAACACCCCTGCGTCCGTAAGGTAGTTTAGCAATGATGACTTTCCCGCATTGGTATAACCCACCAGTGCAATCTGCTGCAGCCCTTCCTTTATTCGCTGTCTGCGTTGATTTTCCCTGTTCTTTTCAACTTCCTCAAGCTGTTTTCGTATAACAGAAATTCTGTTGCGAATATGTCGTCTGTCAGTTTCCAGCTTGGTTTCACCAGGACCTCTTGTTCCTATACCTCCTCCAAGACGTGAAAGGTTTACAAAAGACCCTGTAAGCCTTGTAAGATAATATTGTAATTGTGCAAGCTCTACCTGTAATTTGCCCTCTTTTGTCTTTGCCCTTTGAGCAAATATATCCATAATCAGTGAGCTGCGGTCCATAACTCTTATACCGATAAAGTCCTCAAGATTACGTACCTGAGAACCTGTCAATTCATCATCGCATATAACAATATCAATTTCATGCTGTTGACAGAAGTCGCGGATTTCCTCCGCTTTGCCCTCGCCTACATAGGTTGCGTTTTCAACAGCAGGTCTGTTTTGTACAAACTGTGCCACAACCTCTGCACCTGCAGTTTGTGCAAGCAGGTCAAGCTCCTGCATTGATTCTTCAGTACAGTCGTTAAGTTCATCTCTGCTGCCGGTATGAACACCAACCAGCACAACTCGTTCAGGTCGTTCCATTGTTTCGTACAAATCCATATACTTATCCTTTCAGGAGAGCTACATTTCACGCCTGCCCTCCATAGCTTTTGTAAGTGTAATTTCATCTGCATATTCAAGGTCACCGCCAACAGGTATTCCGTGGGCAATCCTTGTTACTTTAATGCCAAATGGCTTTATAAGCTTTGCAATATACATAGCGGTAGCTTCACCCTCAATAGTAGGGTTTGTTGCCATAATAACTTCTTTTACCTGGTCGTCCTTCAGACGTTCTAAAAGCTCGTGTATTTTTATATCGTTAGGTCCTATGTTGTCCATTGGCGAAATGGCACCATGCAACACATGGTAAAGTCCGTTATATTCATTGGTTTTTTCAATTGATATAACATCCTTTGGACTTTCTGTAACGCATATTACGGTTTTGTCACGCTTTGGACTTTCACAAAGTGAGCATATTTCCCCATCGGTAATGTTTTGACAGATTTTACAGCATTTTACCTGTTCTTTTGCATTAATAATTGCCTGGGCAAAGTCTTTTGCATCCTGCTGGGAGGAGTTTAAAACATAAAAAGCCAATCTTGTTGCAGTTTTTCTGCCTATCCCCGGCAATTTGGCAAATTGTTCTATTAGTATCTCTAACGGTGGTACAAAGTATTCCATTAAAATAACCCCGGAATATTCATTCCACCTGTAATTTTGCCCATCTGGTTCATAGATGCTTCATCAGCCTTTTTCATTGCGTCATTTACTGCAACGATAATAAGGTCCTGCAGCATTTCCACGTCATCGGGGTCACAAGCCTCAGGAGAAATTTTAACATCAAGCAATTCCTTCTTGCCTGATACCACTACTGCAACAGCACCTCCGCCTGCAGTAGCCTCATACTTGTTTTCCTCCATTTCAGCCTGCATCTTTTCCATTTCGGCCTGCATTTTCTGTGCCTGCTTAATCATATTGTTCATATTGGGCATTCCACCGCCCATACCATTAAATCTGTGTTTAGCCATTTTTAAATCCTCCGTTAATATAAAATTTAGAAAATAGAAATTTGATCAACATCCCCTGCCATTGAAATTATATCCTCCAATGGGTCCTTTATGTCTGTACCGTCAAATTCTGATTCAGTTACATATTTTAAATGCTCGGCATTTAATATTCCCTTAAGGCTTTCTGTAAATTCCTTGTCATTACTCATTGTGTTTTTAAATATTTCCTGAGTAATTATATGGTGTATTCCGTCTCGTACACATATTTTGCTCATTCTTAGCATTGGTGACAAAGCTACGTTTATGTTGGATAATGTGTCCGCAATAGAGTTTACATCTATATCTTTTGCTTCAATAGCCTGTGGATTGTCTGCAATATCAGGTTCCTTTGCAGAAGCCGTGTCAAATGGAAGTACATCATCTGTGACAGGTGGAATAGGAGAAATGTCAAATGGAGGAATATCATCTTCAATATAATCCTCTGCATCGCTTACATATTCTTCCTCGTCATCTGCGGGGCACTCTGTAATATCAAAAGGTACATCATCTGACGTTATTGCCTTTTCTTCAGTGTTTTCAACCTCTACCCACTGTTGCTCAGCAACAACCGGTGTAACCGTAATTGGTGCATCAGGCATTTTACCTGTTGCAATCATAGCCTCTATCTTGCCCAATCTTGCGGCAAAAGCTTCTGTTGAGCAGTCTGACGCAGGGTCGCATATTTTAACGGCAGACGCCTCTAATATTACCCTTGGGTTTGTAGAGGTTTTGCATAGTGCAGCCGTTTCCGAAAGCACTTTTATTATATAGAGCAAAACATCTTTTGGTGCAGAGTCAGCTATTTTTTTATATACTTCAATATCTTCAGTTGATTTATCTACCACATCTGAAGGATTTTCAAGGATTTTGCATATAAGTATTTCACGTATGCACATTATAAGCTCGTCAATAAGGTTGCCGGTTTCCTTTCCTGACTCCATTATTTTGTTTATAAGGCTTATTGCCGCGGAAATGTCAGAATTTATAAGCGCAACTCCAAGGTTTACCAAGGATGTACGGCTTACGGAACCTGTTACATTTTCAATGTCCTCTCGGGTGATTTCTCCCTCTATACCGCTGCAAAGGTCAAGTATGCTAAGTGCATCACGCATTGACCCATCACCAAGCTGAGCCACTAACTGTATAGCGTCTGGGGTAATATTTATACCATCTTTTCTTGTTATTTCACCTATTCTGCCGGCAATATTCTTTGCGGAAATTCTACGGAAGTCAAACCTTTGACATCTTGATTGTATAGTTGCGGGAATTTTCTGCGGTTCCGTAGTTGCAAGTATAAATATTGCATGTGCAGGAGGCTCCTCCAATGTTTTCAGCAAGGCATTAAAAGCACTTGTTGAAAGCATATGAACTTCGTCTATTATATATATTTTGTACTTTACGTTGGCAGGTGTGTAGGAAATTTCATCACGCAGTTCACGGATGTTTTCAACGCCGTTATTTGATGCGGCATCGATTTCCACAATATCCATAATTGTATTTGAAAGGATACCCTTACAGCTCGAACATTCATTACACGGATTACCGTTAGATAGCGGATTTTCGCAGTTTACAGCACGGCTAAGTATTTTTGCAGTTGTGGTTTTACCTGTACCGCGAGTACCACAAAACAGATATGCGTGAGCAAGCCTGTCTGTTTTAATTTCAGTTTTAAGAGTATCTGTAATATGAGCCTGTCCAACAACGTCCTCAAAGGTTGTAGGGCGCCATTTTCTATAAATAGCCTGATATGCCATTTTCCTAACCTCTCTGTCGTAAAATTTAATTTTTTACAAAAAAACCGCACAGCCCAAATTCGAATCAAAATTTACAGAGTATAAATAATCTTCAACTCAAATCCGGCGAGGCTGCGTACACATAAGAGTGTCTGCTTATTGCTGCTTCGTTCCCGACCTGACAAGGTTCACAGTTCTTAGTCACACAGAACCGGATTTTTCAACATTGAAAAATTAAACATTGACCTGTAAATTCCAACCCTTATAAGGGCATTCGTCCCCATTATAGCGGATTATGGGTACAAGGCACCGCTAACGCCCCGACTAGTACGGATGGTATTATAATTCCTGCAAATGCAGAAAGTATAACCGTATGTTTTATTATACAATAAATTTATAGAAATATCAATATATATTTGTAAACATTTTTAAAAACTTATTTTAAATATAAACAATATTTGTCGGCATTTTCAGTAACCACTCTGGCTGTATTATGATTTGAAAATAAAAAACGGCGAAGCACCCTGCATCACCGTTTTTTTATCTTATACCTTTGCGTTACTTAAAAAATCTTTCAATCTTTGAGTTTTCGGATTTTCAAATACTTCGTCAGGAGTTCCCGCCTCGGCGATAACACCATCGTCCATAAATATTACCTTGTCCGAAACATTTTTGGCAAATGCCATTTCGTGAGTAACTATAATCATAGTCATATTGTCATCTGCCAGGGATTTAATGATTTTCAATACTTCGTTTGTAAGTTCGGGGTCCAAAGCAGATGTAGGTTCATCAAACAACATAATCTTTGGGTTAAGTGCCAATGCTCTTGCAATAGCCACACGTTGTTGTTGACCCCCCGAAAGCTCACAAGGATAATTGTTTACTTTGTCCTCCAGCCCTGATTGTTTAAGTAGGTGGAGTGCTTTATCTTCAATTTCCTTATAAATTTCTGCCTTGTTAGTTTTAAAATCAGGACGTTCCTTCGCCAATAACTTAGGTGCAAGGGTTACGTTTTCCATAACATTATACTGGGGAAACAGGTTGAATGACTGAAAAACAAATCCAAAGTTAGACTGCAACCTTCTTTTTTCGTCACTTTTTTTGGATTTGTGGTCCTTTGCATCAAAAATCACATTTCCGTTAATTTTTATTGTCCCCTCGTCTGCAGTTTCCAAAAAACCTATACAACGTAAAAGTGTTGTTTTACCACTGCCTGAAGAACCGATAATGGAAATAACCTGACCTTCCTCCATATCAAAGGAAACACCCTTTAAAACTTCGGTCTTATTAAATTTTTTATAAATTCCATCTACGCTTAAAATAGCCATAATAATCTCCGTTTATCTTTTAATGATAGTAGTCAAGCTTTTTCTCTGTGTAGCCAAGGAGTAATGTTAATACTCCGTTAAACAACAGGAAGAACAAGGCTGTTGAAAAAATCGGCCATATCAAGCCTTCGCTTGTAAAACGTTCAGCACAC
The DNA here is from genome assembly GCA_045534795.1 of Clostridia bacterium. Lineage (GTDB taxonomy): Bacteria > Bacillota > Clostridia > Monoglobales > Firm-18 > CAZNKU01. The sequence continues at coordinate 5,480 of JAZSKK010000131.1, forward strand.
ATTAAAATTTCTGCAACACCAATAACTCGTGCCAGGGATGTATCCTTTATAAGAGTAATGATTTCATTGCCCATAGGAGGAACAATTCTCTTGATTACCTGGAAAAGGACTACTTTAAAAAACACCTGGGTTTTTGTCATTGCAAGCACCTGACCTGCCTCATACTGTCCCTTTGGAATACTTTCTATACCGCCGCGGTATATTTCGGAAAAATAAGCCGCATAGTTAATGGAAAATGCAATAAATGCCGCAAGCATTCTGTCGCGAATGGAAAATCCCCAAAGCAACCCGGGAACATAAAATACTACAAACAGCTGGAGCATAAGGGGAGTACCCCTTATAATCCAGACAAAGGTTTTCATTATGTATTTTATAGGCGTTATTTTGCACATTGTTCCAAAGGTTATTAAAAGACCTAAAGGAATAGCCGCAAGTAATGTGGTTATAAACAATATGCAGTTTTCACCAAAGCCTTCAAGTAGAGGAAGAAATACCCCCTGAAAATTATTCATACCTTAAACCATACTTTCTGAGTTTTGTAACTGATTTTATAAATTATTTTGCTTTTTTTGCAACCATAACCTGCTTGTTATTCATATAAGGAACAGAAATGCTCATATTAGCAAGTCTTTCGTCTGTGATTGTCATACCGTTCCAGATACAGTCAATCTTTTTAGCTTCAAGCTCAATTTCCTTTGAGTTCCAGTTAATTTCAACAAATTCTGCTTCAACTCCAAGCTTTTCGCAAACAGCTTTAGCAAATTCTGTTTCAAAACCAATAAGGTTGTTTTTATCATCCATATAGTTCATTGGAGCAAAATATGTAATACCGATAACCATCTTGCCTTTTTCCTTAACATAAGCAAGGTCGCCTTCTTCGTATGTGTCGTCCTGAGCCTTACCATCTTTAATCAACAAATCCTGTAGCTTGTATGTTGCAGCAATGCCGTCCATTGTGCCGTCATTCATAAGTTCAGCAATAGCAGCATTTACAGCAGGAGTGATATCACTGCCTTTTCTGAAAGCAATACCATATTCTTCAGGGTTAAAGTCATGGCCTTCAACAACTACAAGGTTTTCATAATCTGTACCTTCACCTATTGAACCGATAGATGTTACATAGTCAACCAAAGCGATGTCAGATGTACCTGATGCAACGTCCATCAAAGCTTTTGCCATAGAATCAACTGCTGTGTATTCTGTGTTGGCAAAAAAATCATTTCCTGTAGCCAATTCCTCACCTGCAGAGCCTTTTTCAGCTACAACCAAAGCGCCGTCTACTGAATCAACAAAATCATCTGCAGTTTTCATTTCACCGCAAGCGGTAAATGACAATGCAAGTACAACTACCAATACTAATGCTAAAATCTTTTTCATTTTAAAATCTCCTTTTTTATTACAGTGTATGCACTGTATTATTTTTTTAACTTAATATATTCTACCACAATAATTTATCGTTGTAAAGTGATAAATCGAAAAAGAATATTTTTTTATTCAAAATTATATATTTTTTTCCTTAAATTTGAAATTTATGTAAAAAATTGAAAAAATATTAACAATGTAATAGATTAACATTGACATTTA
>JAZSKK010000233.1:0-11676 GCA_045534795.1 Clostridia bacterium
ATCATAAAATCTGTTTATAAGGTTTGTTATCGTTGTCTTACCTGCCCCTGTAGCCCCTACAAATGCAATCTTCTGCCCTGGCTGTGCATACAGCGAAATGTTGTGAAGCACCATTTTTTCGTCCGTATATCCAAAATCCACATCGTCAAGAGTAACTCTGCCCTCCAGCCTGGTGTAGGTTAAAGTTCCGTCACCGTGAGGGTGCTTCCACGCCCACATTCCTGTTCTTTCATTTGTTTCCTTAATCTCGCCATCTTCATATTTGGCATTGACTAATGTAACATAGCCCTGGTCAAATTCCACTTCCTCATCCATAAGCTCGAAAATTCGTTCTGCACCAGCCAAAGCCATAGCTATTGAATTAAGCTGCTGGGAAACCTGACTTACAGGCATAGAAAAGTTTTTTGAAAGTAACATAAAGGATGCAATCTGACCCACAGATATTATACTTACACCGCTAAGAGCCAGCAACCCTCCCGCAAAGGCAACCATTACATATTGCAGGTTACCGATGTTTGCCAGTATAGGCATAAGTATATTTGCAAAGCGGTTTGCCTTTGTGGCATCATCACAAAGCTGTTCGTTAAGCTTATCAAACTGTTTCTTGGAATCATCCTCATAACCAAAAACCTTGACTACCTTTTGACCGTTAATCATTTCCTCAATATAGCCATTTATTTTTCCAAGGGACTGTTGTTGTTTAATAAAATATTTTGCCGAGTTTCCTCCAACCTTTTTTGCCACATTAACCATAATGAAAACAAATACCAATACCATAACCGTAAGCGGTACACTTGTATAAACCATAGCGCAAAAAACAGCGGTAATTGTTATGATTGATGAAAACATGTGAGGAATACTTTGTGAAATCATCTGTCTTAAAGTGTCTGTATCGTTGGTATAATGGCTCATAAGGTCGCCATGTGCATGAGTGTCAAAATATTTAACAGGCAGCTTTTGCATATGTGAAAACATTTCGTCCCTGATTTTTTTCATTACACCCTGGGAAACTGTAACCATTGTAAAATTATAGCTCCAGTTACTTACCACACCTGTAATGTATATCAATGCCATTATCAGTATTGCCTGCAAAAGGGGAGTATAGTCGGGTATTCCCACAGTTGTAAGCATAGGCTGAATGTAATTATCAATAAGTCTTTGCAAAAATAACGAACCTGCTACTCCTGCAAGAGAGCTTAAAATAATGCATATAAAAACACCAATAATGTGAAATTTGTATTCCTTACCCACGTATGAAAGGATTCGTTTTAATGTCTTGCCGACGTTTTTGGCTTTTCTTCCATCACCCCTCGGCATTCGTCCTTTGGGTCCCATTTTCATTTCCTCCCTTCACCTGTGAATAGTATATTTCCTGATATATTGAATTACGCTTTAAAAGCTCGTGATGTGTACCTACATCATCAATTTCGCCCTTTTCCATAATAACTATTTTATCAGCATCCTGTACCGATGATACACGTTGGGCAATAATAAGCTTGGTAGTATTGGGTATTTCCTCCGCAAACGCCTTTTTTATAAGGGCATCGGTCTTTGTATCAACTGCACTTGTGGAATCATCAAGAATAAGAATTTTAGGCTATTTAAACAAGGCAGGTGCAATACAAAGCCTTTGCTTTTGTCCTCCTGACACATTTGTTCCGCCTTGTTCTATATGAGTATTGTATTTTTCAGGAAATGACTGTATAAATTCATCTGCCTGTGCAAGCCTGCACACTCTTTCAATTTCTTCATCTGTTGCATCTTTATCGCCCCAACGAAGATTGTCCTTTATTGTTCCTGAAAACAGTTCATTTTTCTGTAAAACCACAGCAACCTGGTTACGAAGTGCATCAATGTCATATTGACGTACATCCTTGCCCCCTACATACACTGTTCCGTCATTGACATCATAAAGTCGGGGAATAAGCTGAATGAGGCTGGTCTTGGAGCTTCCTGTACCGCCGATAATTCCTACAGTTTCACCGGAATTTATCTTGAGGTTAATATTTTTAAGGCACATTTTTGAAGTGTATCCAAATGATACATTTTCAAATTCAATGCTACCATCTTCAACTTCCATAACAGGATTTTGGGGATTTGTAATTGTACTTTCCTCATCTAAAATTTCTACCACACGTTTTACAGATACTCTCGCCATTATAACCATTACAAAAATCATAGACATCATCATAAGACTCATAATTATTTGAGTAGTATATGAAATAAGGCTGGTAAGCTGACCTGTGGTAAGCTCTGTTTCACCTGTGGATACGATAATTTCTGCACCAAACCACGAAATAACAAGTATGCAGGTATAAACACAAAGCTGCATTATCGGTCCGTTAAATGACAATATGCGTTCTGCCCTTTTTGAAAGAGTTTTAATATCTTCTGAAGCGGTGCTGAATTTTTCTACCTCATATTTATCCCGTACAAAGGATTTTACAACCCTTACGCCACGCACATTTTCCTGCACAACGGTATTTAATCTGTCATACTTTTTGAACATTTTTTCAAAATTAGGGTGAGCCTTGCTGGAAATAACAAAAAGGCTTATTGCAATTACAGGAATAGCAAAAAGAAATACCAGCGAAAGACTTTTATTAATACTTATTGCCATTATTAATGAAAAAATCATCATTGAAGGTGAGCGTACTGCAACACGTATAATCATCTGAAAGGCGTTTTGAAGGTTGGTAACATCTGTTGTTAGACGTGTAACTATACTTGCCGTACTGAACTTATCTATGTTCAAAAATGAATATTCCTGTACCTTGTGGTACATATTTTTTCTGAGATTTTTTGCAAAGCCTGCTGAAGCCTTTGCGGCAAAGCTGCCTGACAATGCCCCAAAAACCAATGACATAATTGTAATCAAAACAAGTAAAAGCCCTGTTTTTATTATAAAGCTTATATCGTTGCCATAAATGCCCTTATCAATAATCTGTGCCATGGTAATAGGCATAAAAACCTCCATAACAACCTCTGCCATTACGGACAAAGGTGCGAGGATGGAGGGGATTTTATATTCGCCAATATTTTTTGCTAATTTTTTTATCAAATTTATCTCACCCCTTATATATCATACACTTTCCTTTATTTTTTATTATAACCAATATGTTCCATAGCGTCAATTAAATTTACAAATAATTAATAAAGTAGTAATTTACTATAACATAAAAAAACAAGGGATACAACGAAATGAATTTCATTTTATTGCATCCCCTTTATCGTTATTAAATTTATCTTGTATTGAATGGTTTATCAATATCTTTAATACCATTCATTTCAGCCTCGAACATTGCCATAATCATTGGTGCAAAAGCGTGGCTATCATCCTTTTTAGGATAAACGCCTACCAAAAAACCTTCAATCAGTCCCCTTTTACCGTCGAATATAGGACACAAACATCCCCGACAGCATCTTTCCACAGAATAGTCACTGTTAATACAATTTTCAACAAGCCCATCAATACCCTTTTTGAATACAGGCATATAAGTTTCCTTATCAAGTATGCCAAGACGAATACCTGCTCCGATACCGTACAGGATAATTGCCGAACCTGAAGATTCTTCCCATGCAAGCTTTTCAGGAATTTCCTGTCTCCAAAGACCTCTGCAATCCTGATATTTAATCAAAGCCTCACAATGTGCCTTAAAGCGTTCAACAGCCTCATTATAGCCCTTGTGTTCCTTAGGGAGATATTTTATAATCTCTGTAAGACCGATAATACCCCAGCCGTTACCTCTTGACCAATGGTCTTCGGAAACCTGTTCAGGGTCTTCCATAAAGCCCCTTCCCTGATGTAAAAGCCCATTTGACTTATCCATAAACACATCATACATCTTAAAGCACTGTTCTACTGCATAATCCATATATCTTGGCTCATCAAGAACAAGACCTGAATATAGCATAAAGGGAACCACCCCGGTTACAACGTCAATCCATATTCTTATTTTTTCAGGGTCATTAATACTACACAAAATACCATCATGACTGTGAGGTCCGTTAATAGTTTTTTCAGCAAATTCTCTTAAAACATCCTTATGGTCCTCAAAATAGCCATTCAACATCATCCAGCCTTTTCCTATACCGCCTACACGATAATTTTCAAAATTATATTTAAAGTATGTACCGGGTTCATCAAACTCAAATGGATATTTTCTCAAATAACTGCTTATTTGTTCAAGCCATTCCTGGTCATTTAAATAGTGAGCTGCCTGTGCTGCCGCCCACATAGTCAACAACCCCGGATAGCTGTAAAGGGGTGCACGACCATAGGTAGATTCGGTACCAATATTGTTTTGAATATCAACTGCATGGTTCCATAATTTTTTTGCAATAATCATTGGTTTCATAATTAATAACCTCCATTACATTTATGGTAGGGATATACCAATATTCAACTGTATTTTACCATACATTTATTTAAAACTCAATTAGATAACCGACCATTATTTGTACAATGTGATTTTATTTTGCATCAATAAAAGGTTGCTACCTGTTGGCTGGGTTGTAATGTCATTTTAAGTTCTGTTGCATTAAGAACTGGTCCTTCCTCCTCGTACATCTCGTGGTATTCCTTTGTAATTTTTGCCGTTACAATAATCCAATCACGTTTTTTAAGACCATTTACCACAACACCCTTGCATACCAATCCACGATACGCTATATCATCTTCACAGCACACCATAACGTGTCTGCCCACAACAATTGTATATTTGGGGAATGAATTGTCGTGTGCCACAATTCCCTTAAAACGAACTGTCTTTCCAATATATTTTTCCATATCCTCAGACAAATCCCTGTACCATATTGCATAATCCTCGTCGGCTATATCTATTACATCGGCATCAATATCAAAGGGTAACGGATCCTCAATTTCGTCATATTCCACACGACCGTCTTCAAATTCGTATGCAATATCTGCTGCCCTTGATACACCCCGTATGATTTTATGAATTTCCATACGGTCAGTATTTTCTGTGCAACGATTTAAGATAACCATATTTGTACCCTGCAGCTTTTCTACCATCAGCTGACGCATATTTTTGTTGTATGCTATAAATGTATCTGCCTGTGCAAACATCATTTCCTGATATATAATCCATCCCTGCGGCATAGCATCAAACAAGGTTTCCATACTCCACATTCCGTTATATTCTATAACCACACGTGTAATTTTGTGTTTCTTCTGTAATTTTGCCAGATTTTCCTCTGTAAGCATTTCTTCGCTATCAATATATTCAACAAATACATTTTTGACCTTAAATTTAGCGCTGTCATATTCCTCGACACCTTCTTCACACACTAAAAGCAAGGTGTTGTCCTGTGTCTGAAAGCGTTCGTCCTCCAAAAAGCCCTGAATAAATTTTGTTTTACCGCTTTCCAAAAAACCGGTAAAAAGGTAAACGGGAACCTCTAACATAAATATCCCTCCGTTATATTCTGAATAATTTTGCTATTTCTTCCTTGTTGATTTTTGAGCCAATTACACAAATTCTGCCTGTTACATCTGCATTTCCTATACGCACGTCAGGCTCACCCGGCACATAATCAAAATGTATCCATTGACCGTTCTCTCCGCATACAATACCCTTTGCACGAAGTACTGTGCCATATTTGTTATCATCCATTATTTCCTCAAGACAACTGTTGATTTCCTCAGCAGTGTATTTATTAACCGTTTCCGTACCCCAGCTTGTAAATACATCCTCAGCGTGGTGATGGTGATGATGTCCGCAATGACATTCTTCATCGTGGTCGTGGTGATGTTCGTGTTCCATCTCGTGTAAATCTTTTTCAATAGAATTAGTTCCCTCTATTGCGTCCAAAAGCTGTTTGCCTTCAAGCTTGTCCCAAGGTGTTGTAACAATTACAGCGTTTTTGTTATGCTCTCTTAACAATTCAACACACTTGCTTGTTTTTTCATCTGTGATATTGTCTGTATGGCTAAGTATAATGCATCCTGCACTTTCAATCTGGTCATTAAAAAATTCACCAAAGTTTTTCATATACATCCTGCACTTATTTGCATCAACAACAGTTGCATATCCATTTAGAACAGCATTTTTCACTTCAACATTCTGTACAGCTTTTATAACATCACTTAATTTGCCCACACCTGACGGCTCAATGACTATTCTGTCAGGATTATATTCATCAATCACCTGTTTAAGTGCAATTTCAAAATCCCCCACAAGGCTGCAACATATACATCCTGAATTCATCTCGTTAACCTGTATTCCGGAATCTTTTAAAAATCCACCATCTATACCGATTTCACCAAACTCATTTTCTATAATTACAATTTTTTCGCCCTTATAGGCTTCCTGAACAAGCTTTTTTATCAAAGTGGTTTTTCCTGCACCTAAAAAGCCTGAATAAACATCTATCTTTGTCATATTTTAACACTCCTTTTTACAATGTATATAATAATACAACGCCAAATCTTTGTCAATTATACCACAAAACATCATATTAATCAACGTAAACAAGATGACTTTTTAACACAAAAAAGCTCATTCTGTTGAATGAGCTTTCTATTTTTCCTTAGGCTTACCTAATAAGGCAAATATAAATCCAAAAGTTACTGCCGCAGTTATTCCTGCCGCAGTAGCAGTTATTCCACCTGTGAATATGCCTATAAAGCCTTCCTTATCCACCGCTTCCATTACACCCTTTGCCAATGAATATCCAAAGCCCGAAATCGGCACAGTTGCCCCTGTACCCGCATAATCAACTATTGGTTCGTAAAGTCCTAATGCAGTAAGCACTGCACCTGCACATACGTATATAACCAGAATTCTGGCAGGTGTAAGCTTTGTTTTATCAATTAAAACCTGTCCGATAGCACAAAGCAACCCTCCTACCCAGAATGCATTTAAATATTCCATATTTATTCCTGCCTTTCGTTGGATATAACTACTGCATGAGCTATACCGGGTATTGATTCGCCTTGTTGTATGCTTGTTGGACTCATTAAAGCCCCTGTACCAATAAACAGTATTTTGTTAAGTCTGCCCTTTTCCATTTCAGGTAACAAGTGAGCACAAAGCACCGCTGCACTACATCCGCATCCACTTCCACCAGCATGTGTATCCTGCTTTTTATTGTCATAAAGCATTATTCCGCAATCGTTGTAATTGCTCATTTTAACCCCGTTTTTCTCCATTAAATCCATAACTATAGAATAGCCTACCTCACCTAAATCTCCTGTTACAATAAGGTCATAATATGATGGTGAAATCTGAAAATCCTCAAAATGTGCCAACAAAGTATCCACCGCCGCAGGCGCCATTGCCGCACCCATATTAAGGCCATCTTTTATTCCCTTATCCGTAATTTTACCTGTGGTTATATTGGTTATATACGGTCCGTTTCCCTCCTTTGAAAGTACAACCATTCCTGAAGCCGTGGCAGTACACTGTGCGGTAAATGGTCTTTGTCCGCCATATTCAAGGGGCATTCTGAACTGCCTTTCCGAACTGCAAAAATGACTGCTTGTACCACACACTACATCACCTGCAAAACCTCCGTCAATTATCATTGAGCCTATTGAAAGGGATTCTGCCATTGTGGAGCATGCACCGTATAATCCGTAAAAGGGTATTTCCAATTCCCTTAGTCCATAGCTTGACCCTATACATTGATTAAGTAAATCTCCTGCAAATATTGTGTCTATATCAGATATTGATTTGCCTGATTTAGATACGGCCTTTATGACTGCCTCCTTTTGCATTTTTGATTCTGCCTTTTCCCATGTTTTTTCGCCATAATAACCGTCATCGGTAATAATGTCGAATTCTGCACCAAAAGGACCTTCACTTTCTTTTTTGCCACCAACACAGGCATAACCCTCTATTGAAACACAGCCTGTTATATTATAGCTTTGTTTGCCGATTTTTTTAGTATTTGCCACAAAATCACCTCTTTTACCTATTATTAAATATTTTCAAAAAATTTATTCTTTTGTTGACTAATATATTTATAAAGGGTAAAATAGAGTAAAGAGGTGTTATGGTATTGTGGTAATGCACCTGCTGTTTCAATGATATTTACTATTCTTATCGTGGATATAATCACAAAACGGGAAGCTTCATTCCCCTTAAGGCTTTGAAAGGATGATGGTTGTGAAGAAAATTATAGCATTACTTTTAACATTTTGTATGTTTTTTTGCATATCAGGCTGTAAAAATAGTGATGAAAAAGCAAACAATAATGCATTAAAGGCGGCAAATGAAACTTTAAAGGTTCATTGCTATGCCCACGATAGTCTAAACCCTTTGATTAATAACAATGAAACAAATATGCAAATGCTTAGGCTAATATTTGAAAGCCTTATAGAATGTGACGAAACACAAAAGGCAAAGCCGTTGCTTGCCCACAGCTACTCTGTGTCTGAGGATGGGCTTGTGTGGACAGTTAAACTGAAAAAAGGTATAAAATGGCATGACGGAACAGATTTTACCGCTGATGACGTGTTATACACCTATAATTTTGTAATTGAAAATGCAGATGTAACACCCTATGCCATAAATGTAAGCAATATTGAATATATTAATGCAACGTCAGATTTGGAAGTTAACTTTAAATTAGTATCACCACAAGCTAATTTTGTAAATTTGCTTGAAATCCCTATTATAAAAGTACAAAGCGGAAGTGATTTTAACCCTGTGGGAACAGGTCCTTACACCTATTCAGATACAAAAAACAAAATAGTTTACCTTACCGCATTTGATAATTGGCACGATGGTAAACCTGTTATAAAAAATATAGAGGCAAAAATATTGCCTGACAAAGAAACTTCAATAAGTGCCTATGTTTCCAAGGAAATTGATGTGGTAACTGTTAATTCGGGTAACGGATTGGGTGATTACACATCAAATTCCGACAACATAATAGCAGATTATCCCTCTAACAGTTTTAACTTTATAGGCATTAATACAAATACAGAGCCTTTATCCAACAGATTATTCCGCAAGGCAATAGCACACGCCATTGATAAGGATGCAATAAATTCCGAAGTTTTACTTTCACACGGGACTGTTGCAAATTCCTGTATTCACCCCAAATGGTGGGTATATAACCCAGGTGCTACAAAATATGACTACAGTCATGACAAGGCTGCAAACGTGCTAAATGATGTTAAAAAGAATATGAAGCTTTCGGCAATATCCCTTATGGTAAATGCCGACAATTCAGACAAGAGCAAGGTTGCGGAAATGATAAAGAAAAACCTTGCAGACTGTGGTATTACACTTGTGGTTGAATATGTGGATTGGACAACCTTTAGCGAAAGAATTTCTACAGGTAATTACCAGATGTATCTTGGTACAGTTAAATATTCTGCGGAAATTAATCCTCAATATGTGATTAAAAACCCAAGTGTTGCACTTCAGAAGCTGTTTGTGGAGCTTCAGTGTCAGACTACTGAAGATGGTATAAAGAAAAAATACTTTGAAATTCAGGAAAAAATAGCTTTGGATATTAATATTATACCATTGTATTTTGATGTGAACATGTTGATGTACAACAAAAGGATTGAAGGACACTTTAGCCCATACCGAATAAATATTTTCAACGGTATTGAAGGTATAAAGCTAGGCAGTTAAAACGACAAAAAATCACACAAAAAATATTTTTGCATAAAATATAATGTAAATATATTTAAGAGGTGATATAATGTCCTTTGTGCCAAATGACTGGAGCAATTTTTCCTATAAGGAAATAAAAAGTATGCTTGAGGAATACCGCAACGGCTACACTATGAAGGAAAATGAAATTAATCCAAAATTGATTAACTCAGATGAAAATTCCAAATAAAACACCTGACTGCGGTCTTCCGCAGTTATACATAACGGAGGTTTACAAATTGGCAATTATAAAATATGATAAGCTTTCACCGGCTACGGAACAAAAAATTGCTGAAAATTTTGCAGATAAAATAATATTGGAACAACAGGCAATCCGCCGCAATATGTCAAGGGACAACTCCTCTGTTGTACGCCCTGCCTTTGTGCGTGATATAGAAAAAATTATGAATTGTCCGTATTATAACAGATATACAGACAAGACACAGGTATTTTCACTGTATAAAAATGACGATATTTCAAGACGTGCCTTACACGTACAGCTTGTTTCAAGAATTGCCCGTAATATAGGAAGGCTTTTAGGGCTTAATCTTGATTTGATAGAGGCCATTGCCTTAGGTCACGATATGGGCCACACACCCTTTGGACACGCAGGAGAGACTGTTTTGTCAAAATTATACCATAAGCATACGGGCAGATATTTTAACCACAATGTACATAGTGTGCGTGTTCTTGACAGAATTTTTCATTACAACATAAGCTTGCAGACATTAGACGGTATTTTATGCCACAACGGAGAGCTTGAGCTTGAGGAATACAAACCATCACAGCTTTCAACCTTTGAGGAATTTGATAAGATTTTTGAAGATTGCTATACCAAAAACAGTTCAGGTGTTTTAATCCCCTCCACTTTAGAGGGATGCATTGTGCGTATAAGTGATATTATAGCTTATCTCGGAAAAGACAGACAGGATGCAGAGCGTGCAAAGCTCCTTACTGATAATACTGTTTTTAATGACAATGCAATAGGCACATTTAATGCCAAAATTATTAACAACCTTATTGTCAATATAGTTGAAAACAGCTATGGCAAGGACTATATAAAAATGGACAAGGAATATTATACTGCATTAAAGCAGGGCAAAAAGGAAAATTATGAATATATTTATAAAACCGAAACTGTTGGCAGTATAAATAATGTCATAGAGCCTATGTTTGAAAAAATATATGACAAATGCCTTAACGACATCCTTGTTGAGGACAGAACATCAGTTATATACAGGCACCACATTGACTATGTTAAAAGCAACAACAAATTTTATAGCGGCCCTGACTATGAGGACGAGGAGCCTAACCAGATTGTGGTGGACTACATCGCAAGTATGACAGACGATTATATGATAGACTTATATTCACACCTTTTCCCTGAACAGCCAAAGGTTGAGTATGTTTCATATTTCAAGGACTTATAACAAATTAGTACCTGATTTTAATAAAAGATATTGACAAAATCTATATTTTTGTGTTATTATATTCGGGTACTAGGTTTATGCTCGAGTGGCGGAACTGGCAGACGCACAGGACTTAAAATCCTGCGGCCCTTAAAGCCGTACCGGTTCGATTCCGGTCTCGAGCACCAGAAAAGAGACTTGTCGGTGACAAGTCTTTTTTCATCGATATAAATCTCCCAGAAATTTTCGATATGTTAAAATTAACTCTATATGTGCTAACACACTCGATATGTTGCCTTGCGGCAACGAGATTTATATCATATCGAGGTTTTGAACGAAGTGAAAAACATATCGTATTTGAGAAGCAAATATATCGAGCAATCGAAGCTTTCATATCGACAAAATACCCTGCTTCTATTATGTAGCCCAAAGCCAAAAACGGTATTCTTCTTTTGAAGAATACCGTTTTTTACTTTTAATATAAACTTGTAATTATTTCAACACATTTTTCTTCGCCCAGCTTTCCGCTATCTAATGAAACGTGGTAATTTTCTGCATTTCCCCATTCCATATCGGTGTAAAACTGGTAATATGCCTTACGGCATTTATCCTTATTTTTAAGGCGTTTTTCA
>JAZSKK010000207.1:0-2998 GCA_045534795.1 Clostridia bacterium
CGTATTGTTCTATATATTTGCTGTCAATACCTGCACTCTTTGCAATTTCATTGATGTTTTGCATTTTTACACTCTGCGCAATTTCAATATCGGTTTTTGGCATTTTATGTATCTCCCTTCAGATGAGAATAAGTACCTATATTATATCGCAATCCCATACTTTTTGCAATAGCTTTAAAAAATATAATTTACATTTGTCAAAATAATAAAAAGAAAGGTTTGTTTTTATGTTGATTATGGGTATTTTTTACCTATAATTTTATTGACAATTATGTATATGCTATGTTAAAATTATATGAAGGATATGCAGGTTTTTATAATTTGTGCATATTTATACATAAAATATGCAGAGGTGAAGAATATGACTACAAAAGAAGATGTAAAGATTGTCTTGGAAGATGGAACTGAATATTGTGGTTTCAGCTTTGGTGCAAAGTGCCAGTCAGTGTGTGAGCTTGTGACTAACACATCTATGGTTGGGTATCAGGAAATTATTTCCGACCCTTCATACACATATCAGATGGTTGTTATGACATATCCACTGATTGGTAATTATGGTATAAACGATGAGGATTACGAAACAAAGGTACCTACAATCGGTGGGCTTATTGTTCGTGACTATAACGATATGCCAAGCAATTTCAGATATACTAAAACCTTATCTGAAACGATGGAGGATAATAATATTCCGGGTATATACGGTATTGATACCAGAAAGCTTACAAGATGTATTCGTGACAAGGGTACAATGAAGGTGCTTATTACTGATATCGATACACCTCACGATGAGGCTATGAAGATATTGGCGGAAACACAAATTAAGAATGACGCAGTTTCAAAGGTAAGCTGTAAAAAGAAGTGGTATTCAAGAACATCAAACCACAAGTACGATGTTATTGCCGTTGACTGCGGTATTAAAAACAGTTTCATCCGTGCGCTTAATGCAAAGGGATGTAATGTTACGATAGTTCCTTACAATGTTACTGCTGAGGAAATTGAATTTATGAAGCCGGATGGTATATTTATTTCCAACGGTCCGGGTAATCCTGAGGATGTTCCAACTGTTGTTGAGCTTATTAAAAACCTTAAGGGTAAAATGCCTATATTTGGCGTTTGCATTGGTGCGGGGCTTATAGGTATGGCATACGGCGCAAAGACATACAAGCTTAAGTTTGGTCATCGCGGTGCCAATCATCCTGTTAAATGCCTTAAGGATGACAGTGTGGAAATTGTTGTTCAAAATCACAGCTATGCAGTGGATGCCGACAGTATAAAGGGTACAGACCTTGAAATTACCCACATTAATCTGCTTGATAATACGGTAGAGGGTATTGCTTGTGAAAAGGACAAGGTTTACGGTGTACAGTATCAGCCTGGTACAGAGCCTGGTCCAAATAACAGTCCATGCTTCTTTGATAGGTTTATCAGTATTCTTAAGGAGGGAAAGTAATATGCCAAAGAGAACGGATATAAAAAAAGTACTTGTTATAGGTTCTGGTCCCATAGTTATAGGTCAGGCGGCTGAATTTGACTATGCAGGGACACAGGCTTGTCTTGCTCTTAAGGAAGAGGGCTATGAGGTTATATTGGCTAATTCTAACCCTGCTACAATTATGACAGATACAACTATTGCGGATAAGGTTTATATGGAGCCTTTGACTTTGGAATATGTTGCTAAAATTATACGTTATGAAAGACCTGACGCTATCGTTCCAGGTATCGGTGGTCAGACAGGACTTAACCTTGCAATGCAGCTTTCAAAAAAAGGTATTTTGCACGAATGTCAGGTAGAACTTTTGGGTACAGACGTTGAAAGTATAGAACGTGCGGAAGACCGTGAGCTTTTCAAGGAATTGTGTGAGGAATTGGGCGAACCTGTTTTGCCTTCAATTATTACACATTCTATGGAAGAGGGTGTAAAGGCTGCTGAGGAAATCGGCTATCCCGTTGTTCTTCGCCCTGCGTTTACATTGGGTGGAACAGGCGGCGGCTTTGCAGATAATGAAGAAGAACTTCGTGAAATTATGAAAAATGCTCTTAAACTTTCACCTGTTCATCAGGTATTGGTTGAAAAGAGTATTAAGGGATATAAGGAAATTGAGTTTGAGGTAATGCGTGACAGCAAGGATACTGCTATAACAATATGCAGTATGGAAAATGTTGACCCTGTTGGTATCCATACAGGGGATTCTATTGTTGTTGCTCCTGCACAGACATTGACAAGCAAGGAATATCACATGCTTAGTGATTCTGCTTTGCGTATTATCAGGGCTCTTAAAATCGAGGGTGGATGTAATGTACAGTTTGCTTTGGACCCACAGTCATTCTCATACTTTGTTATCGAGGTTAACCCTCGTGTATCACGTTCGTCAGCTCTTGCTTCAAAGGCAAGTGCGTACCCTATTGCAAGGGTAACTGCAAAGGTTGCTTTGGGTATGACGTTGGATGAGATTATGATTGCCAATACACCTGCATCATTTGAACCATCATTGGATTATGTAGTTGCAAAGATGCCTCGTTTCCCATTTGACAAGTTTGTGGACGCAAACAATAAGTTGGGTACACAGATGAAGGCTACGGGCGAGGTTATGAGTATAGGCCGTACTTTGGAGGAATGCTTCTTAAAGGCTATACGTTCATTGGAAATCGGTACTTCGCATATTTATATGTCTAAATTTGATAACGAAAAGATGTCAATAGACGAGCTTATGAAGTATATTTCAGAAGGTACTGATGACCGTATTTATGCTATTGCAGAGCTTATGTGGCTTGGTGTTGACCATAGCAGAATTTGTGACGTAACACAAATTGATATGTTGTTCCTTGACAAAATTAAAAATATTGTAGATTATGAAAAGGAGCTTGCTGCTAACCCTAATAACATAGATGTTATGAAGAGAGCAAAGAAAATGGGCTTCTCCGATAAATATATTGCACGTCTTTGGGAAGTTTCTGAAGATGATGTTTATAATCTTCGTAAGGAAAATAATATTTTCCC
>JAZSKK010000231.1:0-2349 GCA_045534795.1 Clostridia bacterium
AAAGACATAGGAATTGATTTAGGTACAGCAAATACCCTTGTATACGTCAAAGGCAAAGGAATCGTCGTTCGCGAACCCTCTGTTATTGCTGTTAATAAGGATACAAATGAAATTTTGGCTGTTGGTGATGATGCAAAGCTAATGCTTGGCAGAACACCAGGAAACATCATCGCAATAAGGCCTATGAAGGACGGCGTTATAGCTGATTATAATTACACACAGCACATGTTAAAATATTTTATTCAAAAAGCCTGCGGAACAAAAGGTTTTGTAAAGCCAAAGGTTATTGTATGTATTCCCTCTTGTGTTACAGAGGTTGAACGCAGGGCTGTTGAGGATTCCGTTATACAGGCAGGTGCAAAGGAAGCATATCTTATTGAAGAACCAATGGCTGCATCAATGGGTGCAGGACTACATGTTGAAGAACCTGTTGGTATAATGGTAGTAGATATAGGCGGCGGAACATCTGAGGTAGCAGTTATATCCTTAGGCGGAATAGTAACAAGTGTTTCCTTACGTGTTGCTGGTGATTATTTTGACAATGCTATTGTACAATATATAAAACGAACACAGAATATTATGATAGGGGACAGAACTGCAGAGCAAATAAAAATACAAATAGGTTCTGCATACCCATTGGATGAGGAAAAAGCTATTGAAATAAACGGAAGGCACATGCTTACAGGATTGCCTAAAAGAATTGTTGTAACTTCCGAACAAATAAGAGAGGCTTTATCAGAAGCTGTTATGATGATAGTTGATTGTATAAAAACAACTTTGGAAAAGACTCCTCCGGAGCTTTCCGCTGATATTATGGAAAGAGGCATTATTATTACAGGCGGCGGAGCATTATTAAAAGGTCTTGATACCTTAATTACCGAAGAAACGGGTATCAAAGCCAATATTGCAGAAAATCCTCTAGATTGTGTAACCTTAGGTACAGCACATGTACTTGACGAAATAAATTCACTCAGAAAGGTGTTGCTAACCTCTAAAAGATGATTAGAAAGCTATTTAACAACAAATATTTTGTCATTTTATTTATTGTTACAATTATATTGATAGTTGCTATGATTTTTAGTATCAACAAGTCTTACGAAACAAAAGCAAGCGACAATATAATTACAAAAATAACAATGCCTGTTCAGAAATTATTTTATAATATGTCATCAGGTGTAAGAGGATTTTTCACCCACTTTGGCGACATATCTGAACTAAAAAAAGAAAACAACACATTAAAAGACAAAATAACACATTTAGAAAATGAAATAGAAAAACACAATGTTTACAAGGTAGAAAACGAAAGGTTAAGGTCAATGCTTAACCTTAAGGATACCTACAAGGACTTTGAGCTTGTTGCAGCTAATGTTACAGGCAAGGATTCCAGTACTTGGTTTTTGTCTCTTACCATTGATAAGGGTACACGTGATGGTATTGAAATGTCAGATACAGTTATTACATCAGAGGGACTTGTTGGACACATTACCGATATAGGAACTAATTGGGCAAGAATTACAACAATACTTGATTCCCAAAGTACTGTTGCTGTATCTGTTGACAGAACCGAAGATCTTGCAACTATTGACGGAGATATTGATTTATCCGCAGATGGACTGTGTAAAATGACATATATTTCCAAAGATTCTACTATTACAGTAGGAGACATTGCAAAAACATCAGGATTGGGTGGTGTATATCCAAAGGGGATTTCTGTAGGTAAAATCATAAAAATTCACCCTGAAAATAAAGGTGTATCACAATATGCTGAAATTGAACCCTCTGTTAATTTTAACAGAATTTACGAGGTATTCATTATAACTAATTAATAAAGGAGATTGGACAGTGAAATTTATAAAGGTACTGAAATATGCAATAACAATTGTGCTTATTTGCTCTTTCCAGGTATCACTGTGCAATTTTTTAGCAATAGGTAACATAAAACCTAATATTGTAATACCCTTTGTTGTTGCCACATCAATTATTAACGGTCCTGTTACAGGCGGAATAATCGGTTTGATATGTGGAATATTTATTGATTCACTAAGCAGCGGTACTACAATTATAAACAGTCTTACATATATGTATATAGCAGTTATAGGTGGAATTTTAAACCTTAATTATTTAAGAAAAAATCTTGGTGTTGTAACATTATTCACGTTTTTAGGCACTATTATTTGTGAAGCAGGGATACAACTTGTTCTCTTTGCAATATGGGGTGTTTCCAACTTTTTTATGACACTATTAAACCCTGTTTTACTTATTGCATTATATACAGTTGTTTTTACTCGAATTGCGTACTACATTACGCTAAAATTATTTAACCCGTCTGACTGCGAGGTATAATTTACT
>JAZSKK010000196.1:0-4904 GCA_045534795.1 Clostridia bacterium
AAAGCTCCTGACAACTCCTTGGCTCACAGAACGACATGGCTACGATCCGACTTCTGAAACCGTAAATACTCTGCTTTACATCGCCAACCATAAACAAGTTGTTACCATTTGATAACATTTCAAACAAATATGCTTGTACGCCGTTTGTATCCTGGTATTCGTCAACAAGGATTTCTTTATAAAAGCTCTTAAAATAATCTCTGACTTCGGCATTTTCTTCCAAAAGCTTAATAGAATTATGTTCAAGGTCATTAAAATCCATAACGTTATCAGCATTTTTTAAATTTGAAAATTCATTTTTAAAATCAATTACAAGATTACATATAATTTTTATAAAAGGTAACATCAAATTGATTTCATACATTATTTCTTCGTCTGTATAAAGACATAAGTCAACTACCTTTGCAAATTGTTTCTTGGCAGTATCTCTTATTTTTTTTACATAGTCAGAACTGACAGGGTCAGCATTTTTCCCTTTTCTTGGTAATCTTGCAAAGTCAACACTCAATACACTTTTATCGCAAATATTATTTGATAATTCTTCAAACAAATTATATTCATTTAAATAAATATCGTAATAGGAATTTAAATCACTATCATTTTCTATTATATCAAGTGCTTTATTATATTCGTTTTTTATACTTGTAAATTGTTGCTTAAGGCTTTTGTGTACAATATCCTTAAAAGGCTTAAAAAAATCTGTACGTTGTAAATTTTGAACACAATTATTAAGCCAGCCAACAGGATTAGGCAGACTTTCAGCAAAATTATATAACAACATTATAATTTCAGACAATTTATCATCATTTTTTTTGCCTCCAAAGGCATCAACCA
The DNA here is from genome assembly GCA_045534795.1 of Clostridia bacterium. Taxonomy (GTDB): domain Bacteria; phylum Bacillota; class Clostridia; order Monoglobales; family Firm-18; genus CAZNKU01. Next base: position 835 of record JAZSKK010000196.1, read on the forward strand.
CGTTAAGAAAATCAGCATCTCCAAGTTTATAATATTTATCCAATACTTCTTCCAATGCTATTTTTTTCATTGCAGATAACCTAACATCATCAGCAATTTCAAAATCACGTCTTATTCCAAGTAAATGAAAATTTTCTCTTATAAGATTCATACAAAATGAATGTATTGTCGAAATTTGTGCCTGCCCCAACAAAACAAGCTGTTCCCTAAGAAATGAATTATCAGGATTTTCCTTGATTTTTTGTTGCAAAGCGCTATATATCCTCTCCTGCATTTCTGATGCAGCAGCATGTGTAAATGTAGCAATCAAAAGTTGGTTGATATAGACAGGATTTGTTTCATCGGTAATTATATCTATAACACGTTGTACCAATACAGCAGTTTTACCTGACCCTGCTGCTGCAGAAACTAGAGTATTACAATTTCTTATAGAAATTGCATTTTGCTGTTCAGTTGTCCATTTCATCGACATAGGCAAAAAACTCCTCCATCTTTATTTTCTTGTATTTACGATATTTATTGTCTTTAACATCTGTATCAAAATTGCATATATTTCCATAAGGACAATAATCACAGGCTGTTGAGTTATTACCATACACAGGATTAATATTTATATTGCCATCAATCATCTTTTCCAATGCATTTTTCATCTGATTATAGGCAGCTTTACATAGCTTGTTAAGCTGGTTGGCAGTAGCATTCTTTTTAGCTACAAACACTGATGGAATATCCGCGTACTCATGTATTATGCCATGCATCTTCAATTCCTTTTCAATTTCCTTTGCAATTTCCTCATCAGACATATTTTTTTCGCCCCTTATAACAGGGTCATCAATATGATAATAAAGCATAGCGGCAGGAATTATATTGCTTCCTTTATTTTCAAGGTTTTTGCAAACTGCACTTATATATATCGGCAATTGAATTTGAATGCCACAGAGTATTTTTTCAAAATTAATATCCTTTGCACTTGATTTATAATCCACAATGCTTACAAAATCACCGTTTTCTGTACGTCTGATATCTGCACGGTCAACCTTACCACGCAATTTTACTGTTGTACCATCTGACAACGTAAGGGTAATTGGTTCAAAGTCAGAATTCTCATCAAAACCAAGTTCGTAACCCAATGACACATAACCACTTTGTTTATAAAATGAAGTAATATTCCACAAAACCGTATTCATAGCAAAAACTATTTTATTAAAAAGGTAGCTGTGTCTCTCAGATTCGGTATAAAATTCATTCAAATTTTCATTTAGTACATTGTTGGTAATTTCTTTAGATTTTTCTTTACATATTTCTTCGGTTATATTATCCCAACCAAAATCCTCTGCAAATAAAGAAAATTTTTCAATTATTTCATGCATATATGTACCGTAGTCTTTGGCTTCTATTTTATATTCCTTTCTTTCATCAATATTAAGACCGTACCTTAAGAAAAATGCAAACTGACATTGATTAAATTTTTCAACTCTTGAAATACTTGTTTTAATTTCGTCACCATATATTTTTTTAATATTTTCAAATGTTAATTTAGGCGGAAGGTTGGTATATTCCTTTGCATTTTTGATTATATTATATAACTCTGGTTTGTTAGTCTTGTACCATCTTGCGACAAGTGACCAAAATTCATCATCGTAATTTTTTATAATCTTATTAAAGGTTGGTATAACACCCTCTACATCCTTTAGTTTATTTATTTTTCCATAAATATTTTGAATTTCAGTTACATTGGTAAAAGTGGACTTTATATTTGTTATAATTGGTGACGGTGAAAGTGATTTTCCCTCATTATCACCTGTTGGATATGAAATATACAGCTTGTCTATAGCTGATGAAAAAACTCTGTATATTACATAATTTTCATCACAATGCTTTTGCAAAACATCTTCTTCTATTCCCAATAGCTTTAATTCATAATCCTTTAAAACACCTTCATTTATATATCCACATGGCAAAACGCCCTCTGTTACTCCGACCACAAAAACAACCTTTGCCTTTGAAGCCTGAAAACGGTCAACAGTGGTTATTATTACATCATCAACACCTGATGGCAACGCTGCAATTTCCGTATTGGATAATGCGGAATCTAAAATTTTATAAAATTTCTCAAAGGTTATTGAAACATCGCCAAATTAAGTTGTCATCTGGTTTATGGAATTAATAATATGATTATATACAGCAACAGTTTCCTCTGCCAGTTCATTATTACCATCTTCCTTTAACTGTTTCACAGTATCTTTCACGCAACTATCTGCATTTACAAACTCCAAAAAGTCTGAATATGCATCTGCAATTTCAGCCACAGATTTTCTTCCGCTGAATTTATTTGTAAATGTCCATATACACTTACGAACATAGCAAATAGAATTACAGATTTTTTCAAATTCATAATCTGTAAAACTCCCCTTAAACGTAATCTCCTTATCATTAGTCCATATTTGTTCTCTGTTACCTACCTCAAGAATATAATTTTCCAGCAAAAACTTACTTTCCTCATCCAAGCCACACAAGCAACTGCGTACAAAAACGAATATGCTTTCAAAAGAATATTTATTTATAACTATGTCAAAAATTGAAATCAAAGCATTATATATAAAACATGTATTTGAATTTTTTGTTTCAGTTATGTTATAAAAAATACCATATCTGCTGAATGTATCGCTTATAATCGGATAGTATATGTCGGTACTCCTTGTTATAACCGCAAAATCCTTATATCTGTAATTTTGTTCCCTTACCAAGCTTGTTATTTCCCGTGCAACCTGTTCAATTTCATTGTTATAATTATCACTTTTGCACAGAAACAATTTGTTTGTTTTTTCGGAATAAATATTCTTTTTATCATTAAAATAATTATTACGTAAAAAAGTTAATTCCACATTCTCATCATAACATTTATCAAGGAATGTGTTTGGTAAAACTTCAATATTATTTTCATACGCAATATCAAAAAGAGCGCCTGCTGTAAGCTTTGCCTTATAAAACAGGTCAAATTTATTTTTATATTCAAGGTTATCAGTTGTAAGAGTAAAAGTAACCATAGGCGAATTTTTCAATAAACTTTTAATAACCTGAAGCTGTTGAAGAGAAAAAGATACAAAATTATCAAAAACAAAATATGTGTTTTTATACAAACCATATTTTTCGATTTTTTCCGCAAGAATAGCCATATTATCATCTGAATCAATATAGGGAAAATCAAAAAACTTTTCATACTCACTATATATAAGTATCAAATCATAAAGTTTGTATTTAAAATTTATGTTTTCGGTATTTTCAGCAACTACCTTTAAAAAATCAACAGTTATACAGTTATTTTTTAATTTTTTTATAATGTCAAGCACAACAGATGCAAAGCCTGTTATATCAGCACTCTTTGTAAAATATGTAAGCTTACCGCTAACCTTAATTATAGCCTTTTCAACAATCATAAGCTTTGCATTATCGTCAAGAATATCGCACATTACAGGCCCCACCGTGGAAAAAACTCTCTTTGCAAGACGTTCTAAACTTAATACTTCAACCCTGTCCAGTGCTTTTTTTGAAAACTTTGCCGAAATTGTCCTTTCTGCCTCCAAAGAATACTGTTCAGGTACCACATATAAAACATTTCCTGTTGTAGTTTCTATTATATTATCAATATGTTCAAAGCACATCCGGGTTTTACCGGTACCCACAATACCGTATATTATTTTTAAAGACATACTAAATCCTCCATTATGTAGAAACAGGGAAAAGCTCTACGCCCTTCCCAAATTATACTATTAAACTTCTGAATTTTTTGCTTCCTCATATCTGCGGATAATTTCACTTTGAAGTTTTTCTCGCATTTCAGAATTAATCGGATGAGCAATGTCACGATATTCACCCTCCGGAGTCTTACGGCTTGGCATAGCAATAAAAAACTTATCAGTACCCTCAATAATTTTTATATCATGTACCACAAATACATCATCAAAGGTTACTGAAACAACTGCCTTCATTTTTCCTTCAGCATTAATTTTCCTGATTTTAATATCTGTAATATTCATAAAAAATACCTTTAAAGTCGGAGGCCAAGCGGT
>JAZSKK010000162.1:0-4416 GCA_045534795.1 Clostridia bacterium
CTCTTTAGTTGTAAGACGAACTTTTACTCTCAATGCTGTTGAATAAGTAGCATCTCTGTCTTTGCTTTCTTCCACGGTATACTTGGGTTCGCTGTCCAAGGAGTAGCCAACGAATTCAAGCAACATCTTGCCTGTAAAATCCGTGATACTCATATCGTGAAATACCTCTGCCAAGCCCTCTGACAAGAACCAATCATACGAGTCTTTTTGTACCTCAATTAGGTTAGGCATATCGATGCATTCACCAAACTTTGAGTAGCTCATTCTGACATTTTTGCCATACTGGACCGGTTTTACCATAGGTTTTTCCATAAACGCAATCACCTCAATTTTATTTTATGGGCTAAAAATCGCATTAAATAAGCAAACGCGATTAAATAATAATATAAAAATCCATATTACCCCTTATACTGCATTCTATAATATTATCACACTAAAAACGTAATGTCAAGAAATATATACCAATTTCTGAAATTTTTTTACAAATTAATAAAATCAAGTCAAAATTACCTCAATTTTTTAAATTTTTATCCTATTGCTTTATTATATTGACAAGTCGATTTTTGTCTGTTATTATTAAATATGTAAACATTAATAATATCTTTAATCTGATGCAGAGACGTCGGCAGGATATTTAGTGGGGTTTAATGCTCTTGTCTTTGTGACAAGGGCATTTTTTTGTGCCGGAATAAAGATATTATAAAATATGAAGAAGGAGTTGTTTTACAAATGAGTACACAAAAAGACGCAATCTACAACGCACGCGAACTTGGCATAACAAAGATGCTTGTTCTTGGTTTTCAGCACGTGTTCGCAATGTTCGGTGCAACTGTTTTAGTACCTCTTTTAACAGGTCTTGACATTGCAACAACACTTTTGATGGCTGGTCTTGGAACATTGTTGTTCCATCTTCTTGCAAAAGGAAAGGTTCCTGCATTTTTAGGTTCATCCTTTGCTTTCCTTGGTGGATATGCAGCAGTAGCTCCATTAGCAGGTAATGGCGAAATGACTAATGCACAGCTTTTACCTTACGCTTGTCTTGGTGTTGCCTGTGCAGGTCTTGTTTATCTTGTTCTTGCGGCTTTGATTAAGCTTACTGGAATCAATAAGGTTATGAAGTTTTTCCCACCAATAGTTACAGGCCCTATTATTATTTCCATTGGTCTTGGTCTTGCAGGCAGTGCAGTTAGCAACTGTTCCGCAAACTGGCTTGTTGCAGTAATTGCTCTTGCAATAGTTGTTATTTTTAACATCTGGGGTAAAGGCATGGCAAAAATAATTCCTATTCTTTTAGGTGTTGTAGGCTCTTGCCTTATTGCAGCAATATTAGCTGTGACATGTGGCTCTAACATTACCGTTGATGGTGCAGAATACATTGCAATCGCAGGTAACCCAAGCCTTAAACTATTTTCAGTTGATGCCCTAAACCAGCTTAAAGATGCTGCATGGATAGGTTTTCCTGTTAAGTGGGAAGGTACAGTATTTGGCGGTATAGATTGGTCAAACACTTCTTTGGTTATAAGCTCCATTATAGCTATTATTCCTATAGCCTTGGCTACAATGATGGAACATATCGGTGATATTTCTGCCATCGGCTCAACAGTTGGTAAAAACTATATTGCAGACCCTGGTCTTCACAGAACACTTATGGGTGACGGTCTTGCTACATCATTGTCAGCATTGTTTGGAGGTCCTGCAAATACAACCTATGGCGAAAACACAGGGGTACTTGCTCTTTCAAAGGTTTATGACCCTAAGGTTATAAGAATTGCTGCTGTTATTGCAGTAATACTTTCATTATCACCAAAATTTGCAGCAGTTGTTAATCTTATTCCTACAGCGGTAATTGGCGGTATTTCATTTATCCTATATGGTATGATTTCTGCTATCGGTGTAAGAAACATTGTTGAAAACAAGGTTGACTTCACAAAGAGCCGTAACCTTATTATTGCAGCTGTTATTCTTGTATCAGCCTTGGGACTTGGCTCTGCAGCAACATTCACTATCGGTTCTGTAACAATTTCACTTTCTGCATTGGCAGTTGCTTCAATTCTTGGTATTATTCTTAATGCAATTTTGCCTGGTAAGGACTATGAATTTGGCAAGGATATGCAGGGTGATACAGCAGTAAACTTTGGTCCAAGAAGCTAATATATTAAAATTATAAACAAATAATCAAAAACGGATAAGTATTTTTACTTATCCGTTTTGTTATTTATATACATTTCTTCCGTTTCTATCTGTGCAATCTTAATTCTTTCTATCAATTTTTCCAATTCTTCCTTTACATCAGTTAATTCATTAAACAGCCTTATATACTTTTCACTTGTCACCTTCATAACATCCCTCCTTAAATTAAAAAAGTGCATCAGCTAAAGAGCCAATGCACCAAAAACACATGCTCTTTATTCTAATGCGACTTAGATAAAGAATATCACAATTAACATATTACAAAATAGATAACACGATATAAAGCATGCGTTTTTAACATACATAGTGTTACCAATTTTGGTATAATGATTATTAAGTTGTGATATTATTTCATATAATATCTAAGTCGCATAATCATAATATCATAAATTAATAGCTTTGTCTATAATTAATTTTTAATACTAATTTATAATAAAAAGGACAGTAACCGTAGTTACTGCCCTCTTAAATAAAATTATATTAGTTACACTTAATTAGAATTTTGCCGTTATTTGTCTTGTTTATCATCATATCAATAGCTTGCTGAGCCTGGTCGATAGTAAGCTCGTCGCTTATTAACTTGCTTAGGTCATATTCCTTATCAAGTTTTTCAAGCATTCTTACACCACGGACAAAGTTAGGTTCTGAATATGTACGAGAACCAACCAGAGTCTGTTCCTTGAACGAAATTGTACCGGTTGGGAACGGATATTCAAGGCCAGAAAGACCCATAGAAACGATTGTGCCACGAATCTTACAAGCTTTTGTTGTAAGAAGAACACCTGCTTTTGAGCCTGATACTTCATAAACAATATCAAAACCATTACCGTCTGTAAGCTCATTGATTTTTGTCATAACATCATCATAATCCATTGGATTGATTGTTTCAAAGCCAAAACCGTCAGCAACTGAACGTCTTGTAGCTTCAGGTTCAGAAATAATAATTCTTTCAGCACCTGCTGCTTTTGCAGACAATGCAAGAACCATACCAATAGGACCTGCACCGATAATAAGTACGCTGTCACCAAGCTTAACACCTGCACGCATTGTTACGTGATAGCCTACTGCAAAAGGTTCCGCCAATGCAGCGATTCTGTCAGAAATACCATCATTAATCTTAACAACCTTCATAATATCAGCCTTTGTATATTCTGCATAACCACCGTTTTCGTGGATACCTAAAAGTTTAAGGCTCTGACACACGTGAATACCCTTTCTGCAAGCTTCACAATGTCCGCAACCAATAAGAGGATTAACTGTAACTCTGTCACCCACTTTAAGGTCTGTAGGTTTGTTTGTTTTAATTTCTTCAATAACACCAAGAATTTCGTGACCAACTACACAAGGAGCAGTAGCTGTTGGATGATTACCTGAATAAACAGTAACATCGGAACCACAAACACCTGCGTAAATCATTTTAATAAGTACCTCATCATTTTCAAGAACGGGCTTTGGCATATCGCAAATTTCCATGTTCTGCCATGATTTTAATAGAGCTGCTTTCATTTTACATTATCTCCCTTTTTTAATTCAAAAGGACGAAAGCCGTTAAACAGTTTTCGGAGCCTCTATTTTAATATTAGTTAAATCTTGCAAAGCTTTCAAAAGAAATTTCGTGAATCTGGATGCAAGGGTCTGAACATAGAACAAATTCAATAACATTAACAACATCTTCCGCCTGCATAAGCTTTGTCTTATCGACTGTTCTTGTGCCCCAGAAAGCCGTGTCAGCACCACCAGGGTTAACTGTAGAAACACGGATGTTTTTCTTACCAACCTGCAAAAGCATAGCCTTTGAGAACATATTCACAGCAGCCTTAGCTGTGCAGTATAGCGGAGCGTTGCCGTTAGCATTGATAGCCGCCATTGAACCGATGTTTACAATAATAGCCTGTTCGTCAGCAACATTAGAAAAATGCTTTGACATAAGGAATGCACCCTTAAGGTTAACATCCATCATAAGGTCATAAGAATTTACATCAAATTCAGGAATCTGACCAGGGATTGAAAGACCTGCAAGGTTAGCAAGTCCAGCCAAATTACCAAGCTCTACAGCCTTGTCCATAAATGCCTTTACCTCATCTTCATTTGTAACGTCAACTAAATCAGCAACAACCTTAATGTCATATTTTTTTAGATTTTCAACCAATTTGTCCAAACCTTCCTTATCCACTGAACATACAGCAAGGTTTGCACCCTTAGCAGCAAGTCTTTCGCATAGGATAG
>JAZSKK010000172.1:0-4634 GCA_045534795.1 Clostridia bacterium
CTCCAGAAGTTACCGCCGCCGCAGACAATGGCTACCTGTACACCCATATCAACAGCAACCTTTATCTGGTCAGAAATTTTACCTATTGTTTCGTCATCAAGACCTGTCTTTTTAGGTCCTGCCAAAGCTTCACCGCTTACCTTTAATATAATCCTGTTATATTTTGGCATATTGTCCTCCGTAAAATATTATTTTTTCTTATATATACTTAAAATAATATTACCAAAAAAACAGATAAATGTAAAGACCTTAAAAACTTTTTTTGGCACTTTTTATTGTAAATGGAAATAAATTTTGTAAAAATTATAAAAAAATCGAAAAATCGTTTTTGAGTATTTTTGAGAATTTTAAAGAAAAACGGAGAATTTTAGAGTTTGTAAAAAATAAATTAAATTATTTCAAAAAAGTACTTGACATATTTTACAAGGTGTTGTATTATGTTATAGTCGTAAATTTGACAAGGAGGTAATTTTAATGAGCACATATATGGCAAAAGCTTCAGAGCTTAAAAGAGAATGGTATATCATTGATGCAGCAAACAAGCCGCTTGGCCGTGTTGCTACAGTTGCAGCTACTATATTGCGTGGTAAGCATAAGCCTACTTATACTCCTCATGCAGATTGTGGTGATTTCGTAATCATCATCAATTCGGATAAGGCTGTCCTTACAGGTAATAAGGCTGAACAGAAAATGTGGTATCGCCACACAGGCTATGTTGGTGGTCTTAAAGCTGTTAAATATTCAGATTTGATGGCTAACCGTTCTGACAAAGCTATGGAATTGGCAGTTTGGGGTATGCTACCTCATAATACACTTGGCAGAACAGCACTTACAAGATGTCGTATCTTCAAAGATGCTGACCACAAGCACAGTGCACAAAAACCTATCGTTTGGGATAGAGAGATTAAGTAGGAGGGTGAATTAAATGGCTGGATACTACGGTACAGGTAGAAGAAAAAAATCAATCGCCAGAGTACGTCTTGTTCCAGGAACAGGTGTTGTTACAATCAACAAGCGTGATATAGATGATTATTTTGGTTTGGATACACTTAAATTAATCGTTCGTCAACCACTTGAAGCTTTGGGCTTAACAAGTAAGTTTGACGTTATCGCTACAGTAGTTGGCGGCGGTGTAACAGGTCAGGCCGGTGCAATTCGCCACGGTATAGCTCGTGCCCTATTGCAGGTTGACGCTGAAAACAGAGCTGTTCTTAAGAAGAGCGGTTACCTAACACGTGACCCACGTATGAAAGAACGTAAGAAGTACGGTCTTAAAGCTGCTCGTCGTGCACCACAGTTTTCAAAGAGATAATTTGTTTATTTCAAGAAACATCAAAAAACCCACAAGCATTTGCTTGTGGGTTTTATTTTTGCAAAGAACAAAATTATTTAACTGTAACTGACTTTGCCAGATTTTCAGCCTTTACATATCACAATTTGATTAATCTGTTGTCTTTCTTACAACCACTGTTTCTGCATTCTTTACTATACATCCTTCAGGGAATACACCTCTTAAGGAAGTAAGGGGATATACAGATGTGTTTTTGCCTATTACTGTACCAGGATTAAGCACACAACCGCATCCAACATCAGCATTGTCAGCAAGTATTCCACCTATTTTACGTATTCCGGTTTCGTAATCCGCATCCCCATGTATAACTACGGGCTTGCCGTCTGCCTTAAGGTTAGAGCAGATAGACCCCGCCCCCATGTGTGCATGGTTACCAAGGATAGAATCACCTACATAATTATAGTGAGGTACCTGAACCTTGTCCAGCAAAACGCAATTTTTAAGTTCCGAAGAATTTCCAATTACGCAATTTGCTCCTGTAATAACACTTCCTCTTATGAATGCTCCAGGTCTTATTTCGGTCCCCTCACCTATAATTGCAGGGGCCTCTATAGTAGCGGTAGGATATATTTTCACATTTTCACCTACCCATACACCTTTGGAAATTTCCTTAAAACCTGTCAAGCCTTTTTCAATAAGTCCATTTATATAATCCTTTATTTTAGGCAGCATTTCCCACGGATATTCGCAGGAATCAAAAAGTTCACAAAGATATGGTGTTTTACAATCAAACAAATCCTTTGTACGCACACATTTATTCATCCTTATGACCCCTTTCAACAATACGTTTTATTATCTGAGCCACATATTCTTTACACTTATCCTCAGACTCACATTCAACCATAACGCGGATAACAGGTTCTGTTCCACTTTTACGGAGCAATGTTCTGCCTTTGCCGTCAATAAGCTTTTCAACCTCAGCAAGCTCACTTAAAACATCCTTATCCTCAAGAACAGCCTCCTTGTCCTTAACGCGGATATTTTCCATATATTGAGGATATAATTTTACAGGCTCGGCAAGTTTAGCCAACGAGGACTTTGTATCGCATATTTCCTCTGTAAGCATAATTGCAGTCAATAATCCATCACCTGTTGTTGCATATTTCTTAAGTATAATATGCCCTGATTGTTCGCCGCCTAAGCAATAATCATTATTTTGCATACATTCGTAAACGAATCTGTCACCTACTGTAGTCTGTTCGCACTTAATACCAATCTCACCAAGGCTTGTCAAAAGACCGCTATTAGACATAATAGTAGCTACAACAGTATCATTATTCAACATACCATGGGACTTCAGACGTTTTCCAAGTATATAAAGCATCATATCTCCGTCTATAACATTTCCGTTTTCATCCACAGCAATACAACGGTCTGCATCTCCATCAAAGGCAAAGCCCACATCTAAATGCTGCTCCTTAACCAATGCACAAAGCTTTTCAATATGTGTGGAACCGCATCCATTGTTTACATTAAGACCATCAGGCTCTGCGCCTATAACTGTAGTTTGTGCACCCAAAGCACCAAATACAGATTGTGCAAGTGTCCATGACGCACCATTAGCGCAGTCAAGACCAATCTTCAGGTTCTTATATGAATGTGATGCCAATGAAATAAGATAACCAAGGTAACGATTTCTGCCTGAAACATAGTCCACAATACATCCAATACGTTCCCTGTGTGCCAATGGCAAATCCTGACCTGAAACACCCAATGGCTTAAGGTCGCCATCTATATAAGCCTCTATTAAAGCCGTAGTATTGTCGTCAAGCTTTTCACCGTATTTGTTTATAACCTTAATGCCGTTATCATAAAAAGGATTATGCGAAGCCGTAATCATAATACCGCAATCAAATTCGTCCTGTCTGGTTACATAAGATACACTTGGTGTAGTAGTTACGTGTAACATATATGCATCAGCACCTGATGCCGTAATACCGGCAACAATAGAATATTCAAGCATATAGCTGGAACGACGTGTATCCTTACCTATAACGATACGCGGACGGTAATTAGACTTGTTACATCCTGAAAGTTCAGATGAGTAATACCATCCCAAAAATCTACCAACCTTGTACGCCTGCATTGAAGTAAGGTTAATGTTTGCCTCACCTCTGAAGCCGTCTGTACCAAAATATTTGTTTTTATGAGCTTCTGCACCGTTAGGGTTAATAATTATTTTGTCCTGCAGAAGGTCATCTGTAGAAACATCAAAAAGCTGACAAAGCAACAAAACCTTGTCTATCTGTGGAAGTGCCTGGTCCATTTCCCACTTTGAAACCGCCTGTCTTGAAACCGAAATCTTTTCGGCCAACTGCTCCTGTGATATACCTGCTGCTACACGAAGTTGTGAAATTTTTTCTCCTATTGTCATATTAAAATCACCTTTCCTGCTATTTTTACATTATTATAAGTAAAATAATAGCAAAATAATATTTACATATCAAGTAAGTCTGATGCAAATCAATTTGCAACTCAAAGTTGCAAATCTCACACCTTTTTCTTTTCTGCACAGTCATATTTTAACACGTAATTTACATTTTTGCAAGCTTTTGTTGTCAAAAATTTATTTTGTAATATAATCCAAAATTTTTCGTATAATATAAACAGTTAATTTTAAAAGGTGAAAAAGCTTATGTCTATAAAAATGAAAATAAATATCTTTTTAATTATGCTCCCCGCCATGGGTTGTATATATGCAGTTTTTACAAAGCAATACAGTATGGCTTTAAATTCATTACTTACAATAGCATGCCTTATTGCAGTTATGATAATAAATAAAAAAATCCCTGTCTTAACAACAGGGACGTATTATGCACTTTTAATTTTCATTTTGCTATCAGTATTTGCAGGAAGAGGGTTGGAAATATATAGGATTATTCCCCCATGGGACAAAGCCCTGCACTTTATGTCAGGCTTTATATTTGTATTCATAGGCAAAAATATATATGTAAAATTAAACGGAAACACACACAATACCTCCCTTATGAATTTGTTCACTCTGTCCTTTGCTGTAGCAATTGCAGGTATGTGGGAAATTTATGAATTTACCATAGACAATTTGTTTAATATGGTGTCTCAAAACGGCTCTTTGAACGATACAATGTGGGATATAATAGCCGGCAGCACCAGCGCTGTAATAGCTATAGTTTTTGCACAACTTAAAATACGAAAACAAATATAATAAAAAAAGAACTACAGTATGTGTAGTTCTTGTTTTATAAGCGCTGAATTTTTGCATGAAACTATATTAACTGACTACTTTTGATAGTATTTGTAGTCC
>JAZSKK010000071.1:0-5712 GCA_045534795.1 Clostridia bacterium
TGATATTGAGCTTTGTTTACCTGATGAGGAAACTGACCGTAAAATGTATTATGGTGCTGTGGATTTGTTAAGTTCAAAGGGATACAACCAGTATGAAATTTCAAATTTTGCCCTTGATGGATATGAATGCAGACACAATATAAAATACTGGAAAAGAGAAAACTATCTTGGCTTCGGATGTGGTGCAAGTGGTATGTACAATAACGTACGTTATCAGAACACCTATGATGTCAATGAATACATTAAAAACAATGCAGTATGTGAGGAAGTTCTTACCACAGATGATGTAATGGCAGAGCATATATTTTTGGGCTTGAGGATGGTTGAAGGATTTTCAATAGCAGAATTCAACAGAAAATATAACGTTGATTTTTTGAAAAGGTACAAAGATGCAGTTAGTAAATTTACAAAACTGGGACTTTTGGAAATTGGTGAAAATTGCAGACTTACAAGAGAAGGATTAAGTGTGTCTAATTCCATAATGTGTGAATTTATATAAAAAACGGTGCAGAAATTCTGCACCGTTTTTTTTTAATAATTTTCTTTTCTTAGTTCAAAATAGCTCTGTGGGTGGTTACATGTAGGGCAAAGCTTAGGAGCGTTTGTACCAACAACAATATGTCCGCAGTTGCGGCATTCCCATATTTGAACTTCACTTTTAGCAAATACTTCAGCAAGTTCAATATTTTTAAGTAAAGCACGATAACGCTCTTCGTGTGACTTTTCAATAGCTGCTACCAAACGGAATTTTGCAGCCAATTCTTTAAAGCCTTCTTTTTCAGCAGTATCAGCAAATCCTGCATACATATCTGTCCATTCGGAATTTTCGCCCTCTGCAGCTTCTTTAAGGTTTTCAGCAGTATTGCCTATACCCTCAAGTTCTTTGAACCACATTTTAGCGTGTTCTTTTTCATTTTCAGCAGTTTTCAAAAAGATTTCGGCCATCTGCTCATATCCTTCTTTTTTTGCAACTGAAGCGAAATATGTGTATTTGTTTCTCGCCTGTGATTCACCTGCAAATGCTGCCTGTAAATTTTTTTCTGTTTGTGTTCCTGCGTATTTTGACATTTTGTCAGCCTCCTTATATTGTTAAAATTTTAATTGATGTAGTAATTTGTTGCCAGCATAAGGCAAAAGCCCAAAAACAGAGCAAAGGTTATGTTTTCTTCATCACCGTCAGAATGAGTCTGTGGTATCATTTCATCACTTATTACATAAAGCATTGTTCCCCCTGCAAATGCAAGGGCAAATGGTAAAATTGCTCCAGAAAGTGATACTGCATAGTAACCCATCAAGGTTCCCAATATTTCAATAACTCCTGTTCCTAAAGCACCCAACAAGGTACGCACAGGGCTTATTCCCACTGCAAGCATAGGTGAAATTATAATCATACCTTCAGGTAAATTTTGTAACGCTATTCCTCCGGCTACGGTAAGTGCGTCTTTAATGTTGCCTGTACCAAAGCTTACTCCTGCGGCTATTCCTTCAGGAAAGTTGTGTATGGCTATTGCAAATACAAACAGCAGTACGCTGTTCAGTTGTGTTTTTTCTTCAGAATCAGACCTTGTATCCACCCCTGCAAGTTTATGAAGGTGCGGTACCAAACGGTCAAGCAGTTTTACACAGAATGCACCGGAAAAAATCCCTGCCACTGTTAATGGTAATGCAAAGTTGCTGCCATATTCCAATGATGGAAGTACAAGCCCTATAATTGATGCAGCAAGCATTACACCTGCAGCAAATGACAGAGCCATATCGCTGAAAGTATGTGATACCTTTTTGAAAACAAATCCAAAAATTGAACCTATCATTGTAGCACCACCTACGCCCAAGGCTGTTATCCATACTATATACATTGCCAATGCCTCCAATGATGAATTTAAGCTTAATATTCATCTGTATATAATATGTGGGGCGGTTTCAATTTGTTTCGTATTTTGTTGACATTTGTATTTTAAAAAAGTATAATATTGATGTATTTATTATATCATATAAATAATTGAAAATCTACATTTTTTTAAAATAAATAGAAAAGAGGTGCAATATGTTCAGGATTCACTCGGATTACAAGCCTTGCGGTGACCAGCCGGAGGCTATTGAAATGCTTGCCCGAGGGGTAAAAAATGGCGACAGATACCAGACATTGCTTGGTGTTACGGGCTCTGGTAAAACCTTTACTATTGCAAACCTCATTGAAAAGGTACAAAAGCCAACATTGATACTTGCACACAACAAAACATTGGCGGCACAGCTTTGCAGCGAGTTTAAGGAGTTTTTTCCTGACAACTGTGTTGAATTTTTTGTTTCCTATTATGATTATTATCAGCCCGAGGCGTATATTGCATCTACTGATACATTTATAGGAAAGGATTCACAAATAAATGGCGAAATAGACAAATTAAGACATTCTGCAACTATGGCGCTTTTTGAAAGACGTGACGTTATAATAGTTGCCAGCGTAAGCTGTATTTACGGTCTTGGTGACCCCGAGGATTATACGGACCTTGTAATTTCCCTGCGTCCAGGTATGGTAAAGGACAGAGACGAGGTTATTGCAAAGCTGATAGAGATACAGTATGAACGTAATGATATAAACTTTGTACGTGGAAAATTCAGGGTACGCGGCGATGTATTGGAGGTATTTCCTGCCTCACAGTCTGATAATGCAATAAGAATAGAGTTTTTTGGTGATGAAATAGAACGTATTACGGAAATTAATGTGCTTACTGGTGAGGTTATAGGTGTGATGAGTCATGCGGCAATTTACCCTAATTCACATTACGTAACAACAGATGCAAAAATGAAGAGGGCTATCGAGGAAATTCGCCGTGAAATGGAAGAGTGTGAAGCTAATTTTAAGGCAGAAAACAAATTACTTGAGGCACAAAGAATTAAGCAACGTACAAGCTATGATATAGAAATGCTTGAGGAAATAGGTTTTTGTCAGGGTATTGAAAATTATTCCCGTGTAATCAGCGGCAGGGCTCCTGGTTCTGCACCATATACCCTTATGGACTATTTTCCTGATGATTTTTTGTTGGTTGTAGATGAATCACACGTGACGTTGCCGCAGGTACGTGGTATGTACAACGGAGACAGGGCCAGAAAGACATCACTTGTGGAAAACGGTTTTCGTCTGCCGTCGGCTTATGATAACAGGCCACTTAATTTTGAAGAATTTGAACATAGAATTAATCAGGCAGTTTTTGTCAGTGCCACACCGGGTGATTACGAAAGAAATTTATCTACACAGATAGCAGAACAGGTTATACGACCTACCGGACTTTTAGACCCTGAGGTTATAATACGCCCTGTTAGTGGTCAAGTAGATGACCTTTACAGTGAAATAGTAAAGACTACAACCAAAGGTGATAAGGTACTTGTAACTACTTTAACTAAGAAAATGGCGGAAGATTTAACAACGTATTTTGAAAATATGGGTGTAAAGGTAAGATATTTACACTCTGATATTGATACTTTGGAGCGTACTGAAATTATAAATTCCCTTCGACGTGATGAATTTGATGTGTTAGTTGGAATTAATTTGTTACGAGAAGGTCTGGATATACCTGAAGTATCTCTTGTGGCAATACTGGATGCGGATAAGGAAGGTTTTTTGCGTTCCGAAACATCGCTTATACAGACTATTGGACGTGCTGCACGTAATGCGGATGGCAGAGTTATAATGTATGCCGACACAATTACCGGGAGTATGCAAAGGGCAATAGATGAAACAAACCGCAGACGTGAAAAACAGCAGAAATATAATGAGGAAAACGGAATTGTACCTAAAACGATTATTAAAAAAGTACACGATAGCCTTGAAATTACAAAGGCAGTTGCAGATGATAACAGTGTTGAAGAAATAATAATTGAAGATATTGATAAGGAAATTGAAAAACTAAAAGGTCAGATGCAGGCGGCGGCTTATGAGCTTAAATTCGAGCTTGCTGCATCTCTCCGCGACAGGATAAGTGAATTGGAGGATAGGTTAAGTGGCGACAAGTAATATAGTAATTAAGGGAGCAAGAGAGCATAATCTTAAAAATATTGATGTTACCATTCCCCGTGACAAGCTTGTTGTTATAACAGGCTTGAGTGGTTCGGGAAAATCCTCTTTGGCATTTGATACAATGTATGCCGAGGGACAAAGAAGATATGTGGAGTCACTTTCTGCCTATGCGCGTCAGTTTTTGGGACAGATGGACAAGCCTGATGTGGATAGTATTGACGGTCTTTCACCTGCTATATCTATCGACCAAAAGACTACTAGTAAAAATCCACGTTCCACGGTAGGTACAGTTACGGAAATTTATGACTACCTGCGTCTTTTATACGCTCGTGTGGGTGTACCTCATTGTCCCCAATGCGGAAAAGAAATTGAGCATCAGTCATTAGACCAGATAGCAGACAAAATACTTGCACTTCCCCAAGGGACCAAGATGAACATACTTGCACCTGTAATAAGAGGCAAAAAGGGCGAGTATGTAAAGCTTTTTGAGAGTGCAAAAAAAAGCGGATTTGTACGTGTGCGTGTTGATGGTACAATGTATGAGCTTTCGGAGGAAATTAAGCTTGACAAAAACAAAAAGCACAATATTGAAATTGTTGTTGACAGGCTTATTGTTAAGGAAAATATAAAGAAAAGGCTTACAGATTCGTTAGAGACCGCTCTTAAACATGGCAAGGGAATGGTTGTTATTGAGGATATAACTGCCAATCAGGAGCTTGTGTTTAATCAAAATTATTCCTGTCCTGATTGTGAAATAAGCATTGATGAATTACAGCCAAGAAGCTTTTCCTTCAACAATCCATTTGGTGCGTGTCCTGAATGTACAGGTCTTGGACACAGGCTTAAGGTTGACATTAACCTTTTGGTTGATGATTGGGATAAGTCTTTGAATGAAGGTGCGATTTCTGCAAGCGGATGGAGATTTTCTGAAGAGAATATGGCGGGAATGTATTTTCAGGGATTAGCTGACCACTATGGTTTTACTCTTGATACACCGTTGTGCCAGCTTTCACAAGAACATATTGATAAGATTTTTTATGGTACAGGTAATGAGAAAATTAAATTTTCCTATGAACGTAAATATGGACAAGGCTCTTTTCTTGCGAGGTTTGAGGGGATTACCAACAACATAAGCCGTCGTCATTCTGAAACACAGTCTGATATGGTGAAAGCAGAGCTTGAAAAATATATGTCTGATACTATATGTCCATTGTGTAATGGGGCAAGGTTGAAAAAAGAGTCCCTTGCCGTGACAGTTGCGGGTAAAAATATTGATGAAATTACCCACCTTTCCATTGATGAGGAGCTTGTTTTTTTTGAAAATCTTAAGCTTAGTGACAGGGATATGGTGATAGGTAAGCAGATTTTGAAGGAAATAAAGGAAAGGCTTTTGTTTTTAAAAAATGTAGGTCTTGATTATCTTACCTTGTCACGCTCATCGGGTACGTTATCCGGTGGTGAAGCACAACGCATAAGATTGGCTACACAGATTGGTTCTTCTTTAATGTGTGTATTGTACATTCTTGACGAGCCAAGCATTGGGTTGCATCAAAGAGATAACGATAAATTAATTGCGACCTTGAAGAAATTACGTGATTTGGGTAATACTCTAATAGTTGTGGAACACGATGAGGACACAATGTATGCCGCAGACCATATTATTGACATAGGTCCGGGGGCAGGTATCCACGGAGGATATG
>JAZSKK010000010.1:0-3096 GCA_045534795.1 Clostridia bacterium
TACTGCTGCTACACTTATGTATAAGCACGGCCATGTTGATGTACTTGCTTTACAAAAAATACTTGGACATACTAATCTTTCCACAACACAAATTTATACCCATACAGACGACCAGGCTATTGAAAACGCATTAAAAAGTAATCCACTAGCTAATTATTCTGACAATAAATAAAACCGCTATACCTTTGTATAACGGTTTTATTTTTATTTTTCGATTTCTATAGATTCAATTTCAATTTCGGCATAATCCGAATTGGTATCAATACACTTACCACAGTTATCACATAACTTATTTGAATCTAAATCACATAGATTACATTCGCCACATTCTATACATTCTCTTTCGTATAATATACATTGTTTCATAACAAAACCTCTTTTGTTTACATAATTTATTTATGGTAAAATTACTTTGAGTAAAGCTTTTTTTAATGTATCAATATCATTTTTAGACACGACCTCATTAAAACAGCATAAAAAATTAACCGCTATTCCAACAGAAATAATTTTTTGAGTTGTATGTTGTCTTTGGTAATAACCGCCTTCACAGACAAAATTTGAGCTTATTAGACGTTGCAAAGATTGTAAATCATCAAATTTGCCTATTAAATCAGTATCAGATATAAGCATTTTATCTCTTAAAACCAATACAGGCCCTTTATCTATATTCACATCTTCGTTATCAGCATCTATACAACACAGATTGTAAAGCTCGTCAATTTTAATTCCAAATGTGGCTGTTAAAGCACCTTTTTTATCACAATAATTTTGAGCAGAAAACACAAAATAATATTCATATAATGAATTTACAACACTTCGTGCTATATCACACAAAATCGAACAACAAACCGACCTTTCCATAGCTTTTCCAATGTAATAATCATCTGTTTCTTTAAAATTATTGTTAAAAACAAGTGTTTTTGATATGAAATTATTGTCAAGCTTTTCACCTTTACAAATAAGCAAATTATCAAATTCAATATTTCTTGTTTTTTCGATATTATCAGCATTTGTTTTACATTTTTTGCAAATAAAAAGATTATTTTCGTCATCAATAACCAAATTATCCTGTAAAGTTAATGGCTTTACTGAAGAAATCGACGTAGCAATAGCTTTTCTTTCATCTTTTACATGAGTAATTAAAAAACCAACTTCATCCATTGGTGATGTAATTGCTATAGATTTGATTTTTCCGGGTTTATGAATAATCAAATTACCTAAATTATCAACTCTAATATCAGTGTAAAAATCAGAAAGTTCTTTTATTATAAGATTACGTACCTCTTCCTCTCTTGATGAGGGTGAATATAAATTTGAAAGTGTTCTAATCATTGTTGTTCACCTTACTTTCTATAAACGTAAATATTATATTCTCCATTGATTTTATATCGCTAAGCTTTGCAACATTAGATTGTGAATGAATGTATCTGCAGGGAACAGATATTGCTGCAACCCTTACCCCGTTATTTGATAATTGCACAGCAGATGCATCATTTCCTCCCATAGTTGTTTGTTTATACTGACATTTCAGGTTATTTAATCTTGCTACATCCATTATTTCACGTGTAAGAACAATATCTGAATAAGCACCATTATCTCTTATAGACAGCGCTGCACCTTCACCAAGATGGGTTGAAAATCCAAATTCATCGGTTTTAGGTACATCAGAACATGTTGTACCTTCCAAAACAATAGCAAAGGCAGGATTAATCTTTTTTGATGCTACAATTGCACCTCTGTGACCAACCTCCTCCTGAACAGCAAAAACATAATAAATATCGGCATTTGGCTTACGTTTAGCTATATTAATCATAGCCAAACATCCAACCCTGTCATCAAGGGCCTTTGCCTTTACTAAACCGTCTCCAAATTCTATATAATCACTGTCAAAGCAAGCATAATCCCCCAAATCAACATATTTTAAAGCATCCTCAATTGATTTTGCACCTATATCTATATAAAGGTCAGATATTTTTAGAGTATTGTTGCCATCTTTATTTTGATGTACAGGCTTTGTACCAATTACCCCACTTATTCTGTTATCCCTAATAACAATTCTTTTGGAAATCAATACATTTGGGTCAATTCCACCCACTGTCTGAAATTTTAAATAACCATCTTTTGTTACATAGCTAATTATAAAACCAACCTCATCCATGTGCGCAGTTAACATAATGCTTTTATTGTCAATCAGCTTACCTTTTTTGTGAAAAACAAGATTTCCAATATTATCAACATAAAATTCATCGCAATATTTTGCCATTTCATTTTTAATAATGTCACGAACTTCATCCTCGCATCCGGAAGGACCAAAAGCATTAGAAAGCTTTTTCAGCATTATACCATTCCTCCTTCCAAAGCCAGGCAAATTGCATTGATTGCATTTTCTATATCAGTTTTATTAGCTGTTTCAACCGTTGTGTGCATGTATTTAACAGGTATGGATACCAAAACACATTTTACGCCTTCACATGCAATTTGTATAGGCCATGCATCCGTGCCTGTGTGGTCACTACACACTTCCTTTTTGTGAGGAATATTATTATTTTCACATACACTGATAAAATGGTTTGACAGCTTTCTGTCAAGATTAGGGCCTATAGCAACGGTTATTCCTTCTCCAACCTCAAAACTATTCTCGTCTTTTGTGTGAGGAGATAAACCAAATGTAACATCAACTATTATTGCAATATCGGCTTTTGTCATCTCTATACCTTTTTTTGCTCCCCTACACCCCACTTCTTCCTGAACAGAATACAAACCAAGCAGATTATAAGTCAATTTTTTAGTTTTAAGCCGTTTTAAACATTCAGACACAATGAAGCACCCAATTCTGTTATCTAACGAGCCAGAGGCAAAAAAATCGTTCATAAGGACACTGTGCTTTGATAAAAGACTTATTGTATCACCAACAGAAATGTAATTTGACATTGTTTCATAATCAAAACCGCAATCTATATACATATTTTCTACTGCATTTTTCTCTTTAACATCATCATCAGTCTGCAGATGGGGCGGTTTTGCACCTATAACACCGAACAAATCCTTTTTACCATGAATAACAACCTCGGCTGTTGGCAAAATGCTTGGGTCAAT
>JAZSKK010000033.1:0-2031 GCA_045534795.1 Clostridia bacterium
GGTATTCTTACGCATCTGTCCTCATAATGTTTTTTTAGCAGCCTCTCGGGCACCCCCTTCCTTTCCTTACCGAACACTAAATACACATCATCAGGAAAATCAACCTCTGTGTATGCCCTTGCTGCCTTTGTCGTAAAATAAAACATTGTATCATTTTTGTGAATTTCCATAAATTCATCAAGGCTGTCATAATAGGTAATATCTAAAAGATGCCAATAATCAAGCCCTGCTCTTTTTAATTTTTTATCATCTATCTCAAACCCCATAGGCTTTACCAGATGCAGCCTTGCACCTGTAGACGCACAGGTACGTGCCACATTACCTGTATTCTGTGGGATTTCAGGTTCAACCATAACTATATTAAGCCTCAAAAGTTTTCACGCTCCCCAAAATTTTCTGTCAAGGCTTCTGTACTGAATTGCCTCTGCAATATGGTTTACAGCTATTTCCTCCTGACCTTCAAGATCTGCAATCGTCCTTGCAACCTTTAAAATACGGTCATGTGCCCTTGCAGACAGTCCCAGATTATCAAAGGCGGATTTTAAAAGCTCATTAATTTCCGCAGTAATCCTACAATACTTACGTATCATTGATGACGAAAGCTGGGAATTGGTATATATACCATCATCAATATATCTGTCATGCTGAATTTTCCTTGCCTTTTCAACACGTTTTTTGATTTCGCTGCTTGGTTCTTCAACAGAATCCGAAGAAAGGTCAGAATATGACACCGCGGGAACTTCCACGTGAATATCTATACGGTCAAGCATAGGTCCGCTTATTTTGCTCATATACTTTTGAATCTGCGGCGGTGTACAGGTGCATTCGTGATTAGGGTCACCGTAATAACCGCACTTACAAGGGTTCATAGACGCTGCCAGCAAAATGTTTGATGGATATGTATAGCTTGCATTAGCTCGGGTTATACTTACAACACCGTCTTCCAGAGGCTGACGCAAAACTTCAATTGCAAGACGCTGAAATTCCGGAAGTTCATCTAAAAACAAAACTCCGTTATGTGCTATGCTGATTTCCCCCGGTTTTGGATTAGCCCCACCGCCGATAAGACCGATAGGTGATACCGTATGATGAGGACTGCGGAAGGGACGTGCAGTAACCAATGATGTACCTGGTTCTAAAACCCCTGCAATAGAGTGGACTTTTGTTGTTTCCAACGCCTCGTTAAAGGTAAGCGGAGGCAGGATTGTTGGAATCCTCTGTGCCAACATGGATTTACCGCTACCAGGACTTCCTATCATAAGGATATTATGACCACCTGCAACAGCTACCTCAATAGCACGTTTTACACTTTTTTGTCCTTTTACATCAGAAAAATCCACAGGATATTCATCGTTATGCATAAATATTTCATCAATATCAATTTTTGTAGCAGGTAATAATTCTTCTCCCTTTAAATGATTTACAATATCTGCAATGTTATTTGCTCCAATAATTTCCACGTTATTGACAACCGCTGCTTCATTAGCATTCTCCGCAGGCAAAAACACTGTTTCAATCCCATTATCCCTCGCAGCAATAACCATTGGCAAAATACCGTTAATACCCCTGAGCTTGCCGTCAAGAGAAAGCTCTCCTAAAAAAGCGCATTTTTCTGTGGCACCCTCAGGTATCTGCTCCGATGCAGATAATATTGCCACAGTAATAGGCAAATCATAAGCTGCGCCCTCTTTTTTACGGTCAGCAGGTGCAAGATTTACCGTAATCCTTTTTACAGGGATATTAAAACCACTGTTTTTAATAGCAGCCTTAACACGCTCCTTACTCTCCTTAACAGAAGCATCAGGCAAGCCAACTATATCAAAGGCAGGAAGACCGTTTGACAAATCAGTTTCCACGGTTATTATATAGCCATCAATACCATTAATCCCCATACTGCTGACCTTCGCCAAACTCATTGTTATAGCCTCCCCCATTAAACCATAATATACTATTTTTAATTATAACCAATTTTGTTAAAATTTGCAAGTGTTTTAAATATTTTTCAAAAAGCTCTTTTAATTTTTGGTAAAG
>JAZSKK010000016.1:0-2900 GCA_045534795.1 Clostridia bacterium
TCTCTTTCAACCTTTCTGCCGATAAGAGTTGAATCAATAATAAGCTTTGCACCCTTTGCACATGTGCTTTCGTACTTATCAAGTGATGGCAAGTTCATAGCAAACAAAACGTCAGGTGTTGAAACGATAGGTGAACCAACAGGAGAATCACTTAAAATAACGCTGCAGTTAGCAGTACCACCACGCATTTCAGGACCATAAGAAGGAAGCCAGCTTACATTTTTACCATCAGTAAGACCAAGGTAAGCAAGAACTTTGCCTGCAAAAAGTACGCCTTGTCCACCAAAACCTGCGATTAATATCTGTGTTGTATTCATTATTTTTCCTCCTTACTTCTGTCTTTGTAAACACCTAAAGGATAGTATGGAAGCATATTTGTATCAACCCATTCCAATGCCTTTTGAGGTGTCATACCCCAGTTAGTAGGACAAGTTGAAACAACTTCAACCAAGGAGAAACCTTTACCGTTAATCTGGTTTTCAAAAGCTTTTTTGATAGCTTTTTTAGCATTTTTTATGTTTTTAACATTATTTACAGTAACACGTTCCAGGTATTCAGGACCTTCAAGCTGTGAAAGCATTTCGCATACTCTGATAGGATAACCTGCAACCTTTACATCTCTTCCGTAAGGAGAAGTCTGTGTAACCTGACCTAGCAAAGATGTAGGAGCCATCTGACCGCCTGTCATACCGTAAATTGCGTTGTTAATAAAGATAATAGTTATATTTTCATTTCTTGTAGCAGCATGAACAGTTCCAGCCATACCGATAGAAGCAAGGTCACCGTCACCCTGATATGTGAATACAACCTTACTTGGGTCAGCACGCTTAATTCCTGTTGCAACAGCAGGAGCACGTCCGTGAGCCGCCTCTGCCATATCACAATTAAAGTAATTGTATGCCATAACAGCACAACCAACCGGAGCAACGCCGATGGTTGTACCTTCAATACCAAGTTCGTCTATTGCTTCAGCCACAAGACGGTGTACAATACCGTGTGTACAACCCGGGCAATAATGTAGTGGCACATCTGCCAATGCTTTTGGTTTTTCAAATACTACCATTATTCTGCACCTCCGTTTGCTTTTTTGATTTCGCTAAGTACCTGTTCAGGTGTAACAATCATACCGCCTACACGGTTACAAAGTGTAACAGGTTTTTTGCATTCAGTTGCAAGCTTTACATCTTCAATCATCTGACCCATTGAAAGCTCAACAAATATAAATGATTTAACCTTGTCAGCAGCTGCACGAAGTGGTTTTTTAGGGAATGGCCATAATGTGATAGGTCTTATCATACCAACCTTAATGCCCTGCTTTCTTGCTTCTACAATAGCGTTTTGTGAAACACGTGCAGCAATACCAAATGCTACAATACATATTTCAGCATCATCCATCATAAATTCTTCGTACATTACTTCGTTTTCTTCAATTTGTTTGTATTTTTCAAATCTTTCAAAGTTTACCTTTTCCAACTGTTCAGGAACAAGAAACAATGAATTTGCAATGTTGTGTTCACGTTTACATTCTGTACCTGTCAAAGCCCAAGGCTTTTCGTATGCAGTAACGTTTTCGTCTTCCTTAATTTCAACAGGTTCCATCATCTGACCGATTGTACCGTCAGCAAGAATCATAGAAGTCATTCTGTATTTGTCAGCAAGGTCAAAGCCCTTAAGAGTAAGGTCAGCCATTTCCTGAACAGAGGAAGGAGCAAGAATAATCATTCTGTAATCTCCGTGGCCGCCGCCCTTTGTAGCCTGAAAATAGTCAGACTGTGATGGCTGAATACCGCCAAGACCAGGGCCGCCTCTTTCTACGTTAACTACAAGTGCAGGAAGGTCGGCACCTGCCAGATATGAAAGACCTTCTGCCTTTAATGATATACCTGGGCTGGAGGAGGATGTCATAACTCTTTTACCTGCAGCGGATACACCGTAAACCATATTTATAGCAGCAACTTCACTTTCAGCCTGAAGGAATGTGCCACCTATTTTAGGCATTCTTTTTGCCATATATGCAGCAATTTCTGTCTGCGGAGTAATAGGATAGCCGAAATAATGACGGCATCCTGCAGTAATCGCAGCTTCTGCAATAGCTTCGTTACCTTTCATTAAAACCTTTTCTGCCATTTTATTTCACCTTACCTTTCTACTGTTATAATACAGTCAGGACACATTGTTGGAAAAAAAGCACATGCAATACAATGACTTTCATCTGTCATCTTAACAGGAGAATGAGGTTTTGGGTTAATTTTGTATGTTGCAATCTTAAGCAAATTTTTTGGACATGCGTTTACACAAAGTCCACAGCCTTTACAAAGGTCTGTTTTAAATGTTAATTTTGCCATAACCATACCTTCTTTCAATATAAAAATTAAAATTTTTTCTTTTGTAATTCAAGGGGAAAAATATTTGGTATTTTGTCACCAATATCATCCACCAAAGAATTGTTTACAGTTGTCATAATCACAGGGATTTTGTTAATGTTTGCAAGTTCCTGCGCATACACATTAGATTTTACCACATCTTCCGCAGTAGTTGCAACCCCTAAATTTGAATTATTTATAATAGCGGTAAAAGGAATACCGCTTGCAGACTCAATTTCCCTCATAACCGCTGATGTGTCTTCTGGGGTTTTGGTAAGTGGGCGGAAGCAGTTAGCAACATAAATCATCTCATAATTATTTTCCTCCAGAATAGAAGGGGTATATCTGCCCATCGCTACTGCACCTACATCATCACCGCCTATATCCATTATGAGGTAGGAATTTTTATCAGCTATTGCACCGTAAATTTCCTTGGGTAATGCGGGTATGTCAAGGTTTGTATTTGCATATTCTGAACATATAAGCTTTATTCCAAGCTCTGTAAATTCTTCCTGACTGTCTTTTGTACGGAAGTAA
>JAZSKK010000166.1:0-4271 GCA_045534795.1 Clostridia bacterium
GGAATTGACCCGGGTATAGCCATAGTGGGTTTTGGAGTAATTGAATATGATAATGTTAATTTTAAAGTAATAGATTATGGGGCTATAACGTCCCCTGCACATACCCCTGTCCCCTCAAGACTTAAAATGATTTATGATGACCTTACTTATGTTATTGAAAAGTATAAGCCTGATGAAATGGCTATTGAAGAACTTTTTTACAACAACAATGCAAAGACGGTTATAAACGTCGGTCAGGCAAGAGGTGTGCTGATATTGGCAGGGGAAAATCATAATATCCCTGTTTTTGAATATACGCCCTTGCAGGTTAAACAGGGTGTGGTAGGCTACGGACGTGCAGAGAAAAATCAGGTTCAGCAGATGGTAAAAAACATACTTGGTTTAAAGGAAGTACCTAAACCTGATGATACTGCAGACGCATTGGCTATT
This sequence comes from Clostridia bacterium, assembly GCA_045534795.1. Taxonomy (GTDB): domain Bacteria; phylum Bacillota; class Clostridia; order Monoglobales; family Firm-18; genus CAZNKU01. Next base: position 430 of record JAZSKK010000166.1, read on the forward strand.
GCAATATGCCATGCACACGCCGGTGGCGGTGTTAACAGACTTATTGAATCACTAAAAAACAGATAAAGAGGTTTTGTTATGTACGATTTTATTAAAGGAAAACTTGTCAGAAAGGCGGAAAGCTACGCTGTTGTGGAAGCAATGGGTGTAGGATACAAGATTATAACTACAAAAAGCTCACTTGCCAGCCTTAAGGATGGAGAAGTTACATTTTATACATATTTGTATGTAAGAGAGGATATATTTGACCTTTATGGTTTTTCAACCATTGAGGAAAGGTCTGCTTTTGAGCTTTTGATTTCCGTAAGCGGTGTTGGTCCTAAAGCAGCTGTTGCCATACTTTCATGCGTTACCGCGTCAGAACTTGCAATAGCAATAGTTACAAACCAGCCCAAAACAATTACTGCCGCACAGGGTGTAGGCAACAAAATGGCACAAAAGATTATTCTTGAATTAAAGGATAAGATTAAAAACCAGGATATTAAGCCATCAGGTTATTCTGCTGCACCCATTGGGGAAGAAGATGATACAATAAATGCCCTTGTTGCTTTAGGTTATAATCAGGCAGAAATTATTAATGCACTAAGGGATGTGCCACAGGAATTTTCTGTAGAAGAAAAAATAAAATATGGACTTAAAAATCTGATGAGGTTTTAATGGTGATTTTAAAATTACAAATATAAGAAGAGGTGTAGCAAAATGATTTTGCTACACCTCTTTTTTATTAGAAATCCAACTTTTTTAATATACGCCTTATATAGAATATAGATAATGTAACAGCAACAAATTCTGCCAATGGAAATGCAAGCCATACCAAATCTATATTTTTTGTAAGTGAAAACAGAAATGCCAAAGGCAAAAGGAACAAAAGCTGTCTAGCTGCAGACATAATCAAACTGTATTTGCCCTTGCCAAGTGCCTGAAACATTGAACCCGAAACAATACAAAAGCCTGCAAATATAAAACAAAAGCTTATAGTCCTTAGCGCAGGAATGCCCATATTAAGCAGTGAAGCATCATCATTAAACATAGTTATCAATTTTCCGGGAATAAGCTGGAATATTAAAAAGCCTATAACCATTATGCATGTTGCGTATATTATGCTTAATTTAAGAGTCTTTATAATTCTGTCACGGTTTTTGGCACCATAGTTGTATGCAATAATTGGTACCATACCGTTATTAAGACCGAATATTGGCATAAATACAAAGCTTTGTAGTTTAAAGTACACACCAAATACAGTTGTAGCTATAGTTCCTGCCCCTGTACCATATATGGTTTTGATGTAATCAAAGCCTGTAAGAATTTTGTTAAGACAAAAGGTCATAATTGAACCTATTGCAACCATCAAAATAGAAGGTACTCCCACAGAGTATATTCTCCCTACAGTTTTGCTGTCAAGCTTCATACTATCTTTTGTGAGATTAATGTAGTCATTCTTTTTTATGTTAAAAAACAATGCCACAAGCATTGCAATAATCTGACTGATTACCGTTGCAAACGCAGCACCTGCAACACCCATTTGAGGAAATCCGAACATACCAAAAATCATTATCGGGTCAAGTGCTATATTTATTATTGCACCTATACCCTGACTGAACATTGAATAAATAGTCTTTCCTGTTGCCTGCAGCATTCTTTCAAATATAACTTGTCCGAATATGCCAAATGAAAAACCGCCGCAAATCCACAAATACTGAATGCCGTATTCCACAATCTGCGGATTAGGATTTTGCATTCTGAAATACAAATTGGAACCGAAAATACTAAGCAATGCAAAAAACACAGCACTTATAATCGCAAGTATAAAGCCATTCCCTGCCGCCTTATTGGCACCCTTGTAATTCTTTTCGCCCAGATATTTGGAAAGCACTGCGTTCATACCTACGCCTGTACCTGTTCCTACGGCCATCATCAGATTTTGAAAGGGAAAAGCAAGGGACACAGCGGTAAGTCCGTTTATGTCATATCTCCCTATGAATATACTGTCCACAATATTATAAAGTGCCTGTACAAGCATAGATATAATTATTGGCATAGACATAGACACAAGTAATTTATTTATGGGCAAAACCCCCATCTTGTTTTCTTCCATTTAAAAACCTCCGTTAAAAATAGGTAAACGCAAAAAATAATGGCAACTTTTTATGGCTGCCATTATTTATTAAATTAATGCGGATTATTTAAGGTCGTCTGCTTTACCATCACAACCAAGAACATTAATAATCTTCTTCTGAACCAAGTCCTTAATTGCTGCACGTGCAGGTTTTAAATATTGTCTTGGGTCAAAGTGTGATGGATTTTCGTTAAGATATTTTCTGATAGAGCCTGTCATTGCAAGACGAAGGTCAGAATCAATATTGATTTTACATACTGCTGACTTTGCAGCCTGTCTTAACATATCCTCCGGAATACCGATAGCATCAGGCATATCTCCGCCATTTTCGTTAATCATTTCAACATATTCAGGAATAACTGATGATGCACCGTGTAGTACAATTGGGAAACCAGGAAGCTTTTCGGAAACTTTTTCAAGAATATCGAATCTAAGCTGTGGCTTCTGACCAGGCTTGAATTTGTAAGCACCGTGACTTGTACCGATTGCAATAGCTAATGAATCAACACCTGTACGTGTTACAAAGTCAATAACCTCTTCAGGTCTTGTGTATGAAGCATCTTCATCAGAAACATTGACGTCATCTTCAACACCTGCAAGACGACCAAGTTCGCCTTCTACTGATACACCGCGTGCATGTGCGTACTCAACAACCTTTTTTGTAAGTTCAATATTTTCTTCATAAGGAAGATGTGAACCATCAATCATAACTGATGTAAAGCCACCATCAATACATGATTTACATAGTTCAAAGGAATCACCGTGGTCAAGATGCAAAGCAATTGGAAGACCTGTTTCTTCAATAGCTGCTTCAACCAATTTTACAAGGTATGTGTGATTAGCATACTTTCTTGCTCCTGCAGAAACCTGAAGAATCAAAGGAGCATTAACTTCCTTTGCAGCTTCTGTAATACCCTGAATAATTTCCATGTTGTTTACGTTAAAGGCACCAATAGCGTAGCCGCCCTCGTAAGCTTTTTTAAACATTTCCTTAGTTGTTACTAATGGCATATATATCACTCCTTAAATTATTATCTTATTATATTCTACCATACTGAAAACTAATTACTTTTACACAATTTGATTTTTTAACCTCTTATCAGTTATTTAACAGATAATTAATAAATTTATGTTGAAAATTGGCAAAAATAGGTATATAATGTTGTTATTATGAAAAAGGAGGGTAACTATGAAATCGACAGGGATTGTAAGACGAGTGGACGAGCTTGGCAGAGTAGTGTTGCCGATTGAACTTAGAAGAACCTTGAATATTGAAATTAAGGACCCTATGGAAATCTATATTGAGGGAGATAAAATTGTTTTGAAAAAATATTGTGATGCCTGTGTTTTTTGCGGCAGAGGAGAAAATCTGACAGAATATATGGGTAAGCACATTTGCACAGAATGTAAAGGCAAAATAAAATAATTGTAATTCAACCCTGCGGTTTTTACCGCAGGGTTGTTTTAATATGGCTTTGACCTTGTGCTGAAAAATTTTGAAAGCTCTACCAATATAATTGGCATGACAGATAAAACCGCAGTTATTTTCCATTGTTCTGCATTTAGTGCCACCGTTGAAAACCAGCCTGAAAGTAATGGTGATATTACCACAAACACCTGAAGAACCACACCAAGTAAAAACGCACCTGTTAAAAGCATGTTTTTTGGTGTTTTAGATGATAAAACCGTTGTGTCGCTGCGTACATTAAATGAATGAACAAGTCGG
>JAZSKK010000242.1:0-2259 GCA_045534795.1 Clostridia bacterium
TAACTTTTGCATATCAAAAAAATGTTATAATGTCGTCAAATAATTCAATGTTAGTGTTAGTATAAGGGGGATAAATATGACTCAATTGGAAAAGATAGATAAAAATTTGCAGTAGAAACAAAGATAGAAAAAGAGGGAATAAAATTTTACAACTGTTTGAAAAAAACTTGAAATATATGCGGAAGTCATTATATCTATGTTAACAACTCCCAATTATAATTTTCCATAACTATATAATAAATTACATTTTTTGTAAAGTATTTCCGCACTTTTTTATATTTATTTTTGCAAAAAGTGTTGATAGAATAAAAAAAGAGAGTGATGATTTATGAAAAAACCAAACATTGCAATTATTATCAAGGTAGAAGTGGCCAAAATATTCACGGCAAATAATTCAATGTCAGTATTAGTATAAGGGGGATAAATATGAATCAGTTAGAAAAGATAGATAAAAATTTTGCAGTAGAAACAAAGATAGAAAAAGAGGGAATAAAATTTTACAACTGTTTGGAAAAACCATTTGAAATATACGGTGTATTCTATAAAGACGGAAGATTCCGCAGAATGCCTGAGGATGCAGCAAAAACCGTAAATGAAAGGATTGATCATCTCAGCAAATGCACAGCGGGCGGAAGAGTGCGTTTTAAAACAAACAGCCCTTATGTTGCAATATCTGCTGTAATGGATCAAATATACAGAGGAGACCATTTTCCAATGAGCGGTTCCTCAGCCTTTGACTTGTATTCAGGTAACCAGTATATCAAAACATTCCGTGCCCCCTTTACAATGGAAGACGGATACGAAAGTGTGCTTGATTTACCTGAAGGAATGAATGAAATTACTATCAATATGCCACTATACAGTGGTTTAAAGGAACTGTATATAGGTGTAGATGAAAATGCACTGATAGAAGCGCCCAGACCGTATATCAATGAAAAACCTATTGTTTATTATGGGTCATCAATTACACAGGGCGGATGCGCTTCAAGGCCGGGCAGGTGCTATGAGGCAATTATTTCAAGACGCTTTAATTGTGATTACATAAACCTTGGATTTTCAGGAAGTGCAAAGGCAGAAGACGAGATGATAGAATACCTGAAAAGTCTTGAAATGTCTTTGTTTGTACTAGATTATGACCACAACGCACCAACCGAGGAACATTTACAAAACACTCACGAAAAGCTTTTTAAGGCAGTAAGAAGTGCACATCCGGATATTCCTGTTATAATGGCAACAAGACCAAACTTTTTTGTTGATGAAAATACCCCTCGCGGAAAAATCGTAAAGAACACTTATGATAACGCCATTGCTTCAGGTGATAAAAATGTGTACTTTATTACAGGCAAGGAGCTTATGGCTATGTGTGGTAATGAAGGTACAGTAGATGGAACTCACCCCACAGACTATGGCTTTGAATCTATGGCAAGAGCTTTTGGGGATATAATTGAAAAATACAATTTGCTTGGCATATAATAATTTGCCAAGCAAAAGTATAAATTATAATCTAAGTTCACGCTCGATAGTAATCATATCCCTTTGTGACGGTGAATATCCGTATTGCTTTATATAGCTGCGGAAAAAGGTTACATATTCATTAAAGCCACATTTAGAATATACGTCACTTGGTTTTTCGCCTGAAAGTATTAATCTTTGAGCCATTGAAAGTCTTTTTGTGTTTATATATTTTTTTGGACTTATTTTCATATTATCAATAAATAAATGATGCAGATGGCTTTTTGTTACAGATATGCTTTTACAAATATCGTCAATGGTTATAGGTGTAGTATAGTATAAATTTATATATTCAACGGCTTTTTTTATAATTGGATTAACAGGAGCAGAGTTAGTGCATAAATCCTCAACAGGCATTATGTATAAATCAAACAAAAGCTCCTGTAATAATGCAATTATAAGGGGGTTGGAATCACTTTCGTCTAATTTTTGATAATAATAATCAATTTTTTCAAACAATTCAATCAAATTCACATTTTTGTTGCAATCAACAACACAAAGATTTTCAGAAATTTTATTAAAAATACCATTTGCAAATATATTCTCATCAAATATAAAATTGTGTCTGTCATAATCCTTATCGCTGTCTATCCTGATTGCATGAGGAATATTAGCCCTGAATACCACAAGATTATTCTTTGTAAGCTTATAGGTTCTGTCACCTATAATGGCTGATACGTCCCCATCTTTTAAATATATCATTTCACAAAACCCATGTGTGTGCATTTTAAAATTTTCTTTTAAAGG
>JAZSKK010000145.1:0-3578 GCA_045534795.1 Clostridia bacterium
TTAGTATTCCATTTCCAAAATGCTGGATTATATCACTAATAATAAAGAATAAGGAAGAAGCAGATAATATAACGCACCACATCAATAGTAAAAGAATTGATAATAAGAAATTTGTGACTTTTAAACTCATCTAATCATCTCCGCAAAGCATAAACAAATTTGTCAACTTATTTTTTCATTTAATGAATTGACAACTTTGTTGTTATTAATTGGATTTTATCGAAGGTGAAAACATTATAACACATAATCCTTATTTTTTCAATACTCGCCTTTTATTCATTTAGAATAACTGTGGCTATTGTTGCGGTGTATATTGCAAACGCACCGTTTCTTTTTAATATTCTTGCACATTCATTCAATGTACTTCCCGTTGTAAATACATCGTCAATCAATAATATTGTTTTATCTGTTAAAAGCTGTGGATTACGGACAATAAAGGCATTTTTTGTATTTTTTATTCTGTCATTACGATTAAGTCCGCTTTGTGTTTTTGTCCCTGCCTTTTTATAAAGTATTTTATTAATTACAGGTATTCCAAGTTTTTCTGATATAACAGACGCTATTTCGTATGACTGATTAAAGCCTCTCTCCATTTTACCAAGCGGGGTCATTGGTACGTACAAAATCATATCAAATTTTATATCGCTGTATTCTTCCTGTACGGTTTTGCACAATGATTTGCCAAATTCATAGGCAATCCATATACGTCTTTTAAACTTCATATTCTGTATAGCGTTTTTGATGCATCCCTTATACAGATATCTTGACACATTCTTTACGTAATATGTCTTAGTTAGCTTACATTCTCTACACGTTGAATCGGCACTTTCAAGTACAGGCCTGCCGCATATTCCGCATACCCTGCCGTTGTTTATTTTATATTCCTTACTGCAATTATAACGAAACAATGCCTCGCTATTTAGGGGCATACGTCTGTTGCAGGACATACATCTTGGAGGGGATATTATGTTTAACGCATATTCCTTTAATGTCATACTAAACACACCTTAATTTTTGCTCTAATCCTGTATAACGTATTTGCTCGTTTTTGTTGTTTATCATATCTTTAATACAACTTTCACGGCCTACTAATACTACAAGCTTTTTTGCTCGTGTTACTGCTGTATAGAAAAGATTACGGTTTTGCAGCATAGATGCACAAGGGTACATCGGCATTATAACTGCATCAAATTCACTTCCCTGACTTTTGTGTACAGTTATGGCATAGGCAAGGTCCAAATCTTCCATTTTTGCAAATTCATAAATACACAATCTGTCATCAAATACTATGGTTGCAGACTCTGTATCCTTATCTATATGGTGTATATATCCTATATCACCGTTGAAAATCCCAAAACCTGTTTCCTCGTGGTTATCAAGTCTTGTCCATTCCATATCATAATTATTTCTTGTCTGCATAACCTTGTCGCCTTCACGGAATATTATGTTTTTAAAAGCCTTTTCCCTTTTCTTTTTAGCAGGTGGGTTTATAACCTTTTGCAAGGCGTTGTTAAGCTCCGTTACGCCTGTTATACCCTTGCGGGTTGGGGATAAAATCTGTATCTGATACAAAGGGTTATATCTGTACGCCTTGGGTAATCGCTTTATAAACAAATCAATAATAGAGGAGGAAATATCTACGGCATTATCTCTTTTGACAAGGAAAAAGTCCGTACCCTCTCTGTTAAATTCAGGATATTCTCCGTGATTTATTTTGTGTGCATTAACAACTATGGCGCTTTCCTTCGCCTGACGGAAAATCTCTGTCAGAGAAACTGTTGACACAACACCGGAATTTATAATATCGTGCAAAACATTACCTGCACCCACAGAAGGAAGCTGGTCGCTGTCTCCCACCATTATAAGCCTTGTATGAGCCTTTAACGCCTTTAAAAGTGCCTGCATCAAAAGTATGTCCACCATACTCATTTCGTCTATAATAAGCAAATCACAATCCAGAGGGTTTTCCTCATTTTTGGAAAAACGCATATTGTCATCAGCTTCAGAAAAAGTAGATTCCAAAAGTCTGTGTATTGTTTTTGATTCTACACCACAAATTTCGGTCATACGCTTTGCTGCGCGGCCTGTGGGTGCCGCAAGCATCACCTTTTTGTTAAGACTGTACATAATCTGTATAATCGTATTTATTATTGTGGTTTTACCTGTTCCGGGTCCGCCTGTTATAACGGTAGCGCCTTTTTCCATTGCACAGTACACTGCACTTTTCTGATGCTCTGCCAATGTAATTTTATTTTGTTTTTCAACCTCTTTTATTATTTTTTCTATATCTAAATCATTGTTATCTGTTTTGTTTTTGGATATTTTCTTTATCTTGGTTGCCACATAATATTCTGCCTCATAAAGTTTTGGAAGATAAATATTTTGTCCGTTGTTTTCGTTAACCTCGTTTTTGAGTTTAGATTCAAAAATCATTTTAACTATAATATTTTCTGCCTCTTCTGTGGAAATATTTAAAAACCTGCACATTTCATCCAAAAGAAAATCCTTTGGCAAATATGTATGCCCATTCATTGTGGCGTTACTTAGTATGTATTTTGTTGCCGCCTCAATACGTATAACGGCATTAGGCTGCACACCCATTTCTATTGCAATTTTATCTACAGTTTTAAAGCCTATATTATATACAGCTTCTGATAAAACATAAGGGTTGTCCTTTATTATTTCTATGGCGTCGCTTCCGTAACGCTTGTACACCTTTACTGCACATGCAGGGGTTATGCCAAACTTTTGTAAATACATAACGATATTACGCACACCCTGCTGTTTTATGTATTCTTCCCCTATTTCAAGAGCCTTCTTTTTGGATATTCCCTGTATTTTTGCCAGTTTATCAGGTTCGGTTTCCAAAATTTTAAGGGTATCTTCCCCAAACATATCCACAATTTTTTGTGCAGTAATCATACGCACGCCTTTTATGGAGCCGCTTCCAAGATACTTTAGGATATCATTAACCTCTGAAGGCATATCCTTTTCAAAAAATTCAACTTTAAACTGTGGGCCATAATCCTGATGAAAAGTCCATTGTCCTGTAAGGGTAACCTTTTCACCACCTGATATGTAAGGCATATAGCCTACGGCGGTTACGGAATCTTCACCTGTATCTATATCACAAACGGCATAGCCGTTTACGGAATTGTAGTACACAATTTCCGTAACTATGCCCTTTATTTTTTCATTTTCCTGCTGTGTATAATCAGACATTTTATTCATTCCTTATTTTTTTAAATAGTCTATGTAGGCTTCTGTTTCCATAACCTCTATGTTGGAGTACTTTTCCTGCAGCTTTTCTAAAATCATACTTTCGTTATCCGTAGGTGTATTGCTAAGAACAATAATAGATCGTGTATCAGTAGCAAGTATAACATTACGGACAACAGCTTCAATATTTTCCTTTGCCTTGTCTAAGCGTATCACTACGTGAAAATCTTCGGCAGAATTGTTCCAGCCTGTATATACAAACCGCACAAATTCCACTAACCCAAAGGCACCGAAAAAAGCCAGAAGTGACCACAAAATAATATCTGACATAATTATATCACCTCATTACAAAATATGCA
>JAZSKK010000079.1:0-4190 GCA_045534795.1 Clostridia bacterium
TACAAGCAGAGCAAAAAATGCGGTAGACCCGCTTGCACTAGTACCCTTAACACCTGTAGTGTTTGCAAGACCTATATAAAAGAATATGTACTGAAGCACTGTCTGGAATAATGCAACACAGGCTATTCTTCCGTAATTTTCCTTTTTAGGGTACAAAAACTTCTTTCTTCCTACGCTATAGATAAGCACAGTAAAAATTCCAGCAAGTGTAAAGCGTAGTCCTGCAAAAAGTATGGTAGATGCAGTTCCTCCCCAAGGCAATATAAGTTCGTATCCTGTTTTTATAAATGGAGTTGCACTCCCCCAAAGAGCACAACAAAAAAGAGCTGTAACCATTATTATAAACGGATTTTTAAATATCGCTTTCTTTTGTTCCATAATTAAATTCCTTTGCTTTTATATTAAATCATAAATCATTCATTATTATCGTCTTTGATTTTTATTTTTGGCAAACTCCATCTGTATTTTGTTGCCAACATTCGTATTGTAAATATCAGCAACATTGACACAAGAGATGCCATCTGTATATTTTGAGTAAATTTTCTCAAAACAAAATATGTAATGCCTCCCACAATCGCTGCAACTGCGTAAATATGCTTCTTAAAAACATACGGAGTTGTATCTATTAGTATATCTCTAAAAATACCGCCTCCGACTCCTGTAATCATTCCGCAGAAAACAACCAAAAATCCATTGTCAGAAAAACCATTTAAACAAGCTACCTCAGAACCAATTACCACAAAAGCAGACAACCCTATTGCATCAAAAATATTATTGACAATTTCAATTTTCATCCTAAGTAAGTTGAATTTTTCCTTAAATAAATATGCAATTACAAAAGTTACAATTGCAATTAATATTGCAATAATAAAAGTTGCAAAATCAGTAAAAATCGCAGGCGGAACAAGTCGCAACAATAAATCCCTTACCACTCCTCCGCCAAATGCAGTAATACACGCTAAAAATGCAACGCCAAAAATATCCAACCCGGAATTAATCGCTACCAACGAACCCGAAAGTGCAAAAGCTATAGTTCCTATTATTTCCATTACTTTAATTATTTCAGTCATCTTATTACTCCGTTTTCGCAAATTTGATATGATATATATAAGGATAGACGATTTAAATACCAGGATTTTTTCTAAATACAATAACAAATTGCAGCGAGTCTTTTTGCTGATTCTGTTAATGATGAAATTGAAGCATATTCATTTTTTGAATGAATATCACCATACTCAACTCCGATTGAATCCAAAGTAGGAATACCACACTTGGTTGTGTATGAAGCGTCAGAACCGCCACCTGATGAAAGAATTGAAAGTTTGGACAAATTATTTTCTTCAAAAATTTCATTTGCCTTTTCAAATAATTTTATGTTTCTGTCAACAAGCTCCATTGCGTCTCTTTCAGATTCAAGAATAAGCTCACAGGTAGTTCCTTCAATATAGGAGGTATCTGCTACTCTTTGTGCAATGCTTTTTGCCTCGGCAAGCTCAGCAGCATTTGAAAATCTGAAATCAACTGAAAAACTGCATTTTTCAGGAACTGTGTTTATCTTTGTTCCTCCTGAAATCAAACCACAACTTGCTGTTATACCATCCTTGTCCTTATATTTTTCCAATTCAATAATTTTATGTGCTGCCTCGGTTACTGCACTTATCCCCTTATAGCAAGTAGAAGCATGCGCAGCTTTACCTGTAATATTAAATATAAATTTTAATATACCCTTTCTCTTTAAAACAATATTTCCGCTAATATAAGGCTCACAATTCAAAAATGCAACCGCACCCTTGGCACATTCACACATATAGTCAACAGTTGTTTTATTACTTTCCAAACTGCTTGTTTCTTCATCAGACTGCAATATAAGCTTTATTGGACGTGTACGAAAGCCTTCCTCATGAAGAGCAGCCATTGCCATAAAGGATGAAACAATTCCACCCTTACAGTCTGAAACGCCCGGACCATATATTTTGCCGTCAGCAAATTTAACAACAGGTGATTTGAAAAGTCCAACAGGATGAACTGTATCCAAATGTCCTGAAAGGCATACCGGTGCTTCTGTGGCATCAGGATTCATAGTAATACATATGCAATCACCAGCTATCTTTTGTTCTTGTCTTTCAACCTTCCAACCAAAAGCCTTTGCCTTTTCTATAACATAATTTGCGGAGGCATCTACCCCTTCTTTAAAATCCGTAGCACTTTCAATAGAACAAAATTCCTCCCAAAATTTAACATACTCTTTTTCAAGGCTTTCAATCCTTTTAAAAATTTTTTCACAAGCACTCATTTTAATTACCTCTCTTTATTTTCTATAAAGTAAATATATCACATGTGATGTCAGTTCAGAAGCCAAATTCCTAAAAATAAAAACTCTATTTTAATACAAATAATTATATCACAAAGGCTTTTAATAATCAAGTTTTGATAGCAATTTAAATAGGGTATCAATCTTGTATATTCTCTCAAACTGCTGATAAGCTATTTTAATCTGCCAAAGCCTGCATTTTCTACACAAATTTGTCCTGCCTCTGTAAGCATAAATTCTGCCATTTTACGGGCAGGTGCATCTTTGGGAGTATCTTTTCTTAAAACAACGTAAGTGTTGTTGGAAAGGGGATATGAGCCCTCTGCAATAGTTTCATCCGTAGGCATCACCCCATCAATAGCAAGAAGCTTTAAATTGCTATGTACATCATAAAACATATCAGTATTGTGATAGTAATAATAAATACTGTAACCTAAACCATAGCCCACAGGATTTTGTGTTTTTGCCGCCATAACATCGGTCAGTACATTTGACATTGTATATGAAGTTTCCTTCTGTACTTCAGGATGAATTTCATTCCCATTTAAAAAATGTTTTTCCATCTGTGCGTGGCTGCCTGAATCATTATTTCTGCAGTAAGGATACATAAGGGCATCACTTCCGCCAACCTGTGACCAGTTATCATAAGCGTTATTTACATAGATATTGCTAATCTGTTCTGTAGTAAGACCTGTTGCAGGATTATCCTTATTGGTAAAGAATATCATAGCATCAAAAGCAATCGGAACAAGTTCCAATTCTACCCCATTATCTTTCGCCATTTTAAGAATATCACTTGCAGGATATACAGAAGCAAAAAGCATATCAACCTCGCCGTTTATAAGACGCTGATAGGATGCATGGCTTTTTGAATGTTTTTGAGGGAACTTATTATGTGTCATTCCATTGCTGAACAATGCACCATAAACCGCCTGAGTAAACGGATAAGTTGATGTTGAACCGTCAATAACCGGCATTTCCTTATCAAAGCCAAACTGTTTTGCAAGCTCTGATGGATAAACCTGACACCGTTCCGTTATGTTACGCAAAAGGCTTGCCACTTCAAATCGTACGGCACTTTTTTGCGGATTGATAATTCTTGCAGGGTTTTCAGGGTCACTTTCATCAACATCGGTTTCAACATAGTTACCAATCATTGCGTATGCAGTTTTCGCCCAATCTGATATTTTATCTGAATCTATGGCGTTTAAATTAGCATCATGAGGACAACCAAGCTTTGCAAGCTCAACTGCTCGAGCTGTCATAACCACAAGCTCTTCTCTTGACACATTTCTGTCAGGTGAAAAAGTGTGTGCTGACTCACCCTTAACAAGCCCATAATAATACGCAGACATCACAACGCTATAATACCAATCATTTTTTGAAACATCCTCAAAATGCACAATACCATTCGCTTTCTCAACATTTTCAAGCCCCAAAAATCTCATAAGCATGGCTGTTGTCTCGGCTCTTGTGATATTTTCAAGCGGAAGGGCTTCGCCCTTTTCATTACCCTTTACAACACCTGTTTTGGATAATTCTCGCATAGGACTGAATTCATAATATCTGCTGTCATAGTCTGTAAATTCAACCTCCTCGGCAGCATACGCCTCTATTTCCATATCAGCTTTTTCCTTTGGAACAGTTGCATATAATCTTCCGTCATGAACCAGTGAAAGAGTAATCGGCTCTTTTGTTTCTTTATATCTTGCCTTTACAGTTGTTTTCCAATCATAATCCCATTCAAAATCATAGGGAATATTTATAATTGTAAAGCAATCATCACCGTTGATTTTCGTTTCATCAGCAGACACAGCAATACAATTTATAATAACCGAAGTTAAAATCGTTACCACCAAAAATACTGATAATATTCTTT
>JAZSKK010000199.1:0-5887 GCA_045534795.1 Clostridia bacterium
TAAAGATTTCTTAATATAAATTTAACATAATATGTGTTGAAAACATTTACATTGTATGCTAAAATATTACCATTATAATTTTATTTTAGAAAGAGTGTATTAAATTGAGTTTTAAGAAAAAAGTTACTATAGCTATTATATATGCCATTATAGTATGCCTTACTGTTATTGCAGGTATTGGTGTAAGAAGTTTCATTGAAAACCCCTTTGAGCAGGCAGAAGGCTTTGAAATGAATGAAATAGAAGAAACAAAAAGTAATGCAAAGGTAAATGTATTGGTTATTGGCGTAGATAAGACAGAAGGTTTAAGCGACGTTATTATGGTTGTAAGATATGATGAAGAAAATGACCGAATTGCCGCTATGTCCATACCACGTGATACATACGTTAATCACAATGGTACAAGGCTTGTAAATTCTGTTTATGGTTCCAGCGGTATTGATGGTGTATCAAAGGTTGTAACACAGCTTACAGGTCTTAAAATCAATTATTATGTACAGTTTAACGTAGGCACCTTTGGCAAGCTTGTTGATTTATTGGGCGGTGTTGAATTTAATGTGCCGCAGAATATGAATTATGATGACCCTGTACAGGATTTACACATACATCTGAAAAAAGGTATGCAGACACTAAACGGCAGTGACGCTGAAGCTATGGTAAGATTCAGAGGTTATCCTCAGGCTGATTTAAAACGTGTTGAGGTACAACAGGATTTGTTGAAGGAATTAATAAAACAAAAGCTTAATGCTGAATATCTTTTGAAGGTTCCATCAATATATAATACAATAAAAGATGATATTAAATGTAATATGTCCATTACAGACATGGCTAAATATGGAAAGAGTATGTTAAAGCTTGACCTTTCAAAGGATATTTACACATGCACAATGCCAACGATGCTTACAGGTGTTGACGCACACTTGTATCCTGACAAAAAAGAAACGGACAGAATTATTGAAAAGGAATTTTTTGCAGAAGGTCCTATTATAGGTAACGCTCCTTACACGGATGAGGTTACAGACGAATAAGATACAAATGAATATATAACCCAAATTAAAGTATGCAGTCTATTATAGACTGCATACTTTTTTGCATATTTTTACATTGTTTAGTTTTTTTCCTTAAAAACAATTTTTTCAAAACCCCTATTTTAAGCCAAAAACAACCCCTTATGTTTGCCAACATTTACATATATTAAAATGTTAAACTCTAATTGTACCAAGGGTCAGCCACCTTGGTTTTATATAAAAATCAATGTATAAGGAGGTGAACATTTGAACAGTAATGATGAAAAAAGGTTAATGGTTGTATCTGATGTTATGACAGAATATACCGAACAGTCAGCAGATAACGAAAAACAAAAAGAATCCTACAAAGGATATTTGCAGTTGGATAACAAAAAGGCGAAAGAGCTTGCGGAGGTAGAACAGACATCTGCAGTAAGTGAAAAGTTTGAAAATTTATCTGACGAGGAAATTGAGAGGCAATACGAACACGCACTTGAAACAGAGGATAGCAAAAGAACTGACGAGCAGAATGATTTACTTGAACAAACCAAGGAAAGATATCTGAAAATTAAATTTTACCGGGAATTTGAAGATGCTGCAAGATGGTTTGAAGTTGAATATCCTGAAAGTAATTTTACGAAAATTGTAGGAAGTAATGAGTTTTTGGAATTTGCCGCAGGTATAAAATTGCCAATAAGAGAACTGGTAAGGAGGTTTTTAAAAATGACAGAAATCAGAGAAACAAAACAACCTGTTGCAAGTACCGGCAGCGTAAAAAATTATGGTACAACGGTTGAAAAAGATTATTTTTCACCCGCAGAAGTGGACAGAATGTCCGATGAAGAAATTGAAAAAAATTTAGAAAACATTAAAAAATCCATGAGAAAATGGAAATAAGGAGGAATTTTATTTATGAGTACAAGAAATTTTAAACCCCAGGTATGGGCAAAGCAAATTGAAGTTAACAGAGAAAAAATGATGGTTGCAGCAAAACTATGTAACCGCGATTACGAAGGTGAAATTAAAAACCTTGGTGATAAGGTAAAAATCAACGGTGTATCAAGACCTACCATTACTAACTACGATGACATAAACGGTCTTGGTGATTTTGAAAGATTACAGGACCAGTCAACACTATTGGAAATAACACAATCAAAGGCATTCCACTTTTATGTTGGTGATATTGACAAGCGTCAGACTGCAGGCAATATTATGAATGCTGAACTTACAGAAGCTGCGGCAGCATTGGCTGAAGTAATGGATTCATACATCTACTCATTATACAAGGAAGCAGGTATAGTTACAGACGTAGAATCATTAACATCTGACAATGTACTTAATATTATCAATGATACATTAGGTAAGCTTTGGAAAAACAATGTACCTACTACTGAACAGGTATCACTTGAGGTAACGCCTGAATTTTTAACAAAGCTACAGATGGCAAAGCTTTTAGTTGACACAGACAACAGCACAGTTTTACAGAGCGGTGTTTCACACAAGCTAAAGACATTTAACATTGATGTTTATATGTCAAACAACCTTCCTAAAGATAAAAACGGTAATGATGTTTGCTTCCTTAGAACAAAGAAAGCAATTTCCTTTGCCGAACAGCTTAAGGAAGTAAAATCCTATGAACCTCAGAACTTCTTTGGCGAGGCTATTAAGGGATTACAGGTTTATGGTGCAAAGGTTATAAGACCTGATGAATTGGCAGTAATTAAAGTTGCTGCTTATAACTAAGGAGGTATAAAATTATGGCAAATATTACAAAAACTTATGCAACAAGAGATAATGGAACAAAATTGATTGCAACGACAGGAGCAGAAACACAGTCTATTGCCTGTGATACAATGGACGAAAAAACTGCAGTTATTGTATCTAATACAGGTTCTTCCTCTGCTACTGTTACTGTTGTAGCAGGTGACGGTATGAGAAGCTCGATAGGTGACCTTGTGGTGGAAGTACCAGCATCAAGCGAATATATTGTAGGACCTCTTGACAGCATGAGATTTAAAAATCTGAATGACGGTACAATTACCGTGAAAATCTCCGGTGGGGAAACAACTGTTAAACCCTTTTCGCTTTAATAAAAGTACTAAAACAGACGGAGAATAATATTATGTAAAGGTAACGTTTCCTTCTGTCTAGGAGGAAACGTTATTTATTTAAAAGGAGTTGATTTAATGACATACAAAGAAAGTCTTAACATAGCATTTTTAAAGACAGACAGTGAAGAAAGTGATTACGAGGCAGGGTTATTCCCTGTACTTGCAAACGAGGCACAGTTATATATTGCAAAGTACGGCACACACATTGTAAGAAAGCTTGATATTGATGTGGAAAAAGCACCTTTTAAGGTTAATTTACCTGATGATTTTTACAGGGAAGCTCCTATGGGGTTAGTTAATGCTGATGATGAGCTTACAGGTGTTGAACACTACATAGCGGAGGATAATTACCTGGTTATAAACGAAGCAGGTAAATTTGTATTCTACTACTGGGCATTACCAAAGGACCTTACAAAGCTTACAGATGAAGAGCTTGAGGCTTATGAATACGAGGTTTCGGACCATACCCACGCAGCAATACCATCGTACATAGGGTATCAGCTTGTAAAAACTGATGATGTGCAGTTGGCACAGATACTTATGAATGAGTGGAACAAATACTTATCATTGTTTGATGACAAGCAAAAGGCGGTACAGCGTAAGATAAGAAATACTGCAAGGTGGTGGTAGATATGGCAATAAAATTTAAAGAAGAGGCTTTGCCAAGTGTATCCACCTTCGGTTTTGACATAACACGCTGGGCAGGGGTAAACACCATAAAGGGAAGTCAATATGATTATGAAATGGCGGACTGTAAAAATATGTGTTCAGACAACTACCCTTATGCAAGCCCACGAAAGGCGAGAGAAAAGCTGATTGATGAGACGGATATAAAGAGAATATACAAGGTTGAGGGTGGTAAGGTATATTTTATTGACAACGAGGATTGCCTTTGTTATGTAGAAAATGGTGTTAAAAGCTATGTAGTACAAAAGGATAGTGAAGAAAACATCACAATACCAGGTTGCAGCTGTACCAATAATTATGATAAAAACACTGTGTTTTATCCTATAATACAGCATATAAACTTTGATAACAAAATAAGCTCAACAAAGCATAAATTTATGTTTGGCGAAACAGAAGGACCATACGATGTATACGGAAGATATGTTGTTTCATCAAGTTATAGTTATTATTATATCAGCAGCTATGGTTGGAAAACAGCGGCAACTTTTTTTGTGAATAATTTGGCTGCAACAAAATTTAAAATATCAGTAGAATTTCCAAAAGAGGTATATCCTGATAAAAAGGACGTAACAGGAGCTTACATACAGGAGGGAAAAGTTAATTTTCCATTTCACGAAGATTATTCCGATGCTTTTTTAATCCGTGCGGAAAGAAAAAACAAAGATGGCGTGTATAAGGAGCACGCAAATATAGAGTGGGAATATGGGGTAAATGAAGCTAAAAGCAGTTGGGATATAGAATTCACAGAATTTGAAGAGGGTGATTATGTTGAATTGTACAGCTCATATTCGTACAAAGCTGAAATTACCGAGAATGAACTAAATGGGAAAGGGTATATCCCATACTTTAAGGCAATGTTTGAATTTATTCGTTCGGGTGAATGGTTTGTTGAGCAGGCGGATGGAAGTTATACTGGTAATCCATGTGATATTCCTCTCGATTACGGCGTGGTATATAACAACCGGATTATAGGCGTGCATAAAAACCAGATAAGAGCCTCGGCATTAGGTGATTTTACTAACTTCTGGGAATATGCCGACGAAGCAGGCAATCCATCAGCAACAGGGGCTTATGCAACAGACGTTGGAAGTGCAGGGGATTTTACAGGAATATGTGCATACAACAATGTGCTTTTACTGTTTAAAAAGGATATTGTGTATGAAATGTACGGCAGTATGCCCTACACCATAACAGAGCTGTGTTCCACAGGATGTATAGACAATGACAGTATATGCAGTATTGACGGTGTACTGTACTGGGCATCACCAAAGGGTATTGTGCGTTATAGTGGGGGTGTGCCTTCCGTAATATCCACTAACATTGACATAAAAACAATGGATATAAGCAAGGCAGGAACTGACGGAAGAAAATACTATGTGTATGACGGTGAAAAAATCTATGTATATGACACCTATTACAAGATGTGGCATATTGAGGACACAAAGGCTGTAAAGATGTTTTACAACCAGATAAAAGACTTATATATGGTATGTGATGACGGAATATACAAGCTTAACAGCGGTAATGAAAATGTGGAATGGGAATTTACAACAAAGGATTATACCTTTTACAGTAAGGAACGCAAAACATTATCAAAGCTATGGATAAGGGCGGAAATGCCTCAACATTCAAAGCTTGAAATATATGTACGTCAAAACGGCGGAGAATGGACAAGAACGGCAGTAAAAACCGCTGAACGTGATGAGATGTTTGATTTTAAACTGCGAGTTAAAAAGTGCGACAGCTACGCCATTAAATTCAAGGGCAAGGGTGACGTGCGGATACTTGACATACACGGCAAGGTAACCGTAGGCACATCAAAGCACAGAGGCGGTGAAAGCCTTAATGTTTACAGGAGGTAAGGTATGGATATAGACAAGATAAATGTTGATAGTATAAAAAGCCTTGAAGATGCAAAAAGGGTAATAGGCGAGGTTATAGACTGTATATTTGTAATGCAAAGGGATATTAACCGTCAGCTTAACCACCTGACAAGCCAGAACGTAAAGGAAATTGATTTTAACATAACAACAATAAAAAATATTGATAAGGTAATTAAATAAGGAGGAATAAATAATGAGC
>JAZSKK010000139.1:0-2008 GCA_045534795.1 Clostridia bacterium
ATATTGATTCTATGGACCAGCTTAAAAACGGAATCGGTCTTCGTGCAGACGGTCAGCATGCCCCTGTTGTTGAATATAAAATAGAGGGTATGGATATGTTTGAGGAAATGGTTAACAGTATCAAGTCTGATACCGTAAAAATGCTTTATCATTTTAAAACAGATCGGGAAATGAAGCGTGAACAGGTTGCACAACCTATTAACACAATACATGGCAGTGACAATTCTCTAAAAAAACAGCCTGTTAAAAATGATGATAAGGTTGGAAGAAATGACTTGTGTCCATGTGGCAGCGGACTTAAGTATAAAAAATGCTGTGGTAAATAAAATTAATTAAAATTATAAACTGAAAGGGTTGATAATATGTTAGAGTTTGAAGAATATCGTCTTTCTTTAGACGCTCTTGAAAAAGACATAAACGAATTGAGGGATTCACTTTGACATTTCAGGTACTGAATCTGAAATAAAGGTCCTTGAAGCAAAAGCAGGAGAGCCTGATTTTTATAACGATATGGAAAGTGCTCAACAGGTTCTTCAAAAGACAAAACAGCTTACAGATAAAATCAACAGATATAATAATCTATACACACAATGGGAGGATTTGGTTACTCTTGTTGCATTGGGTAATGAAATGGAGGATTTATCTGTACTTGATGAGGTTAAGGAAGGGTATGTTGATTTTACTAAAAACCTTGAGGATATGAGGCTGGAAACTTTGCTTTCTGAACCATACGACAAAAACAACGCTATTATGACCATTCATCCTGGTGCAGGTGGTACTGAAGCACAGGACTGGGCGGAAATGTTGCTTAGAATGTACACAAGATGGGCAGAACGAAGAGGCTTTAAGGTGGAAATTTTAGACTACCTTGAAGGTGATGAAGCAGGTGTTAAAAGTGTTACCATTATGATAGAAGGGCTAAACGCTTACGGCTATTCAAAATGTGAAAGAGGTATCCACCGTTTGGTGCGTATTTCTCCATTTGATGCTTCAGGCAGACGTCATACATCTTTTGCATCATGCGAAGTAATGCCTGAAATTGATGATGATATTCAAATAGATATTAATCCTGAAGACCTGCGTGTGGACACATACCGTTCAAGCGGTGCAGGCGGTCAGCATATTAATAAAACTGACAGTGCTATACGTATTACACATATACCTACGGGTGTTGTTGTTGCCTGTCAGCAGGAACGTTCACAGCACAAAAATCGTGAAACAGCGATGAAGATGCTTAAAGCAAAGCTTTTTGAAATTAAGGAACGTGAACAAAAGGAAAAAATTGAAGACCTAAAGGGTGAACATAAGGATATTGCGTGGGGCAGTCAGATACGTTCATACGTTTTCCATCCGTATAACCTTGTAAAGGACCACAGAACAGGCTTTGAAGCCGGTAACATCGGTGCAGTAATGGATGGTGACCTTGACGGTTTCATCAATGAATATCTGAAAAAATCATCATTAGGTCAGCTTAATTTAAAATAAACGAAACGGAGTATTTAAAGGTGTTTGATAAATTATCATTTTTACAACAAAGATATGACGAGCTTGCAAAGGATATCAGCTCTCCGGAGGTAATTGCCGACCAGGCTAAATTCACCAAGCTTTGTAAGGAGCATGCGGACCTTACACCAATAGTGGAAAAATATAATGAATATAAAAAGGCAAAGGAAGATGCTGACGAAGCAAGAGCAATGCTTGATGAAAATTTAGATAAGGATTTTCGTGAGCTTGTTCAGGCTGAATACGAGGAAGCAAAGGAAAAAATTACTGCCTATGAGGAAGAGCTTAAAATTTTGCTTATTCCAAAAGACCCTAACGACGAAAAGAACGTTATTATTGAAATACGCGGTGGTGCAGGCGGTGATGAGGCTGCTTTATTTGCAGGTGACTTATTCCGTATGTATTCAATGTATGCAGACTCTAAACGCTGGAAAACCGAGGTTTTAAATCTTAGCGAAATCGGTATCGGCGGCATTAAGGAAGTTACCTTTATGATTGAGGGTGA
>JAZSKK010000158.1:0-2797 GCA_045534795.1 Clostridia bacterium
TGCATATTCACAGGAGGAAGATACACCTGCTGCCAATATGCCGGACCAGATTGATGAAGAGGTTAAACAACGCAGACAGGATATGCTGATGCTTGCACAAAGCGATGTTGTTGAAGAAAAGTCTATGGAAAAGGTTGGAAGTGTAGTAGAGGTTCTGGTTGAGGGATATGATGCAGTTACAAAGCAACATTTTGGACGCAGTCAGGCGGATACTATGGATATTGATGCAAAAATTTTCTTTGAATCTAAAAAGAAATTGGACGAAGGTACTTTTGTTAATGTAAAAATTGAAGGATTTTTTGACTATGATTTAATAGGAATAGCAGAGGAGTGATTGTATGAATTTACCTAATAAATTAACTATCATCAGGATAATATTGATACCTGTATTTATGGTTTTGTTGCTTAATTTTAATATGCTTGCAGCTTCTGGCATAGTATTTGTAGTAGCATCACTTACAGATTTGGCTGACGGCAAAATAGCACGAAAGTATAATCTTGTTACTAATTTTGGTAAGTTTGCAGACCCCCTTGCAGATAAGTTATTGGTTTGTGGTGCATTAATTGCACTTTGTGCTTTAGGTAAGCTTGGAAACCCTGTTCTTGGTGCGTGGGCTACGTTTGTTATAATAGCAAGAGAATTTATGGTTACAGGTGTAAGGCTTATTGCTGCAGCGGAAGGTAAGGTTATTGCAGCAGGTATGTCAGGTAAAATTAAAACTACCGTTCAGATGATAACCATTGTATATATTTTGTTTTCTGATTTGATTGTTTCTTTTGGTCTATCCTCAGTAATTTCAAATATTTTGTCAAATGTATTGGTAATTGCTTCTGTTATAATTACTGTATATTCAGGTGCAGAATATATGATTCAAAACAAGTCGTTACTTAATACTAATAAATAAAAGGAGAAAAAATATGACTCGTATAATGGTTGATGCTATGGGGGGAGATAATGCTCCCAAGACTATTGTTGACGGTTGTGTTAAGGCTGTTGATGACTTTGACGTTAAAATAACTCTTGTTGGTAAAAAGGAGCTTATCGATGCTTGTCTGGGTGAATATAATGGTGACAGGATTGATGTTGTAAATGCCGATGACGTTATTACCAATGATGATGACCCTGCAATGGCTGTAAGAAGAAAAAAGGAATCATCACTTGTTGTTGCAATGAATCTACTTGCTGATGGTGAGGGTGATGCTTTCGTATCGGCAGGCAGTACAGGTGCAGTTGTAAGCGGTGCCACTTTGATTGTTAAAAGAATAAAGGGCGTACGCAGGGTTGCTATTGGCACAGTTTTTCCTACACCAAACAAACCTACTTTGATACTTGATTGTGGTGCTAATGCGGATTGTACATCGGAATTTTTACAGCAGTTTGCAATTATGGGTAATGCATATATGCAGTCTGTGTACGGTATAGATAATCCAACTGTAGGCCTTTTGAATAACGGTGCTGAAGAACATAAGGGCAGTACTGTTTATAAGGAAGCATATCAGCTTTTGAAAAATATGGACATTAATTTTATTGGTAACGTAGAGGGCAGAGATATTTTCAGCAGTGTTGCTGATGTTGTCGTTGCCGATGGCTTTGCGGGCAATATTCTTTTAAAAACAACTGAGGGCACAGCAGGCTTTTTCAGTAAAAAGCTTAAGGAAATGTTTACAGCTGGTATTTTTACTAAAATTTGTGCTTTGGTTTTGAAAAAGGGTATAAAGAATATGAAGGCAAGCTTTGATTATACTGAACATGGCGGAGCACCTATTTTAGGTTCTCAGAAAGTAGTGATTAAAGCACACGGCAGTTCTAATGCCAAAGCTTTTTATAATGCTATAAGACAGGCAAAACATTTTTATGAAAATGGTGTAATTGAATCAATAAACATTAATCTTCAAAAACCTCTTGACGAATAGTCGCTTAATGGTATATTATATTACAGTAAGAGTACATATATATGGCGTAGAAATTAAATAGCAAACCGCCTTAGGAAAGGGAGATTATATTATGGAACTTGAACAGGTTAAAAAAATTTTAGCAGAACAATTTTCAATGAGTGAAGATGATATCAATATGGAAACTTCTTTTGTAGAAGATATTGGGGCAGATTCTTTGGATTTGGTCGAACTTGTTATGGCTCTTGAACAGGAGTTTGACCTTGAAATTGATGATGATGAAGTTGAAAAGATTAAAACTGTTGGTGACGCAGTTCGTTATATCAAAGATAAAGCCTGAATAAGGCTTTATCTTTTTTAGAAAAAACGGAGGGCTTTTTATGCAGAATTTAATGCAGGATATAGGGTATAATTTTAAAAATACAGGGTTATTAAGAACAGCACTTACCCACAGTTCCTACGCTAATGAACATAAAACTCAAAGCTATGAAAGATTGGAATTTTTAGGAGACAGCATACTTTCCTTTATTGTAAGCACCCATCTGTATTCTTCAAAGGATAATATACCTGAAGGTGAAATGTCTAAATTACGTGCAGCAATAGTATGCGAAAGGTCTCTTGATGAATGTGCAAGGAAATTAAATTTTGGAGATTATTTAATTTTAAGCAAGGGTGAGGAGCTTACAGGCGGAAGAACACGCGCTTCCATACTCGCAGACGTATTTGAGGCAGTTTTGGCTGCGATTTATCTGGATTCTGATTTAGATAGTGCGGAAAAATTTGTTATGTCCCAATTAGGTGATGCAATAAAAAAAGCACAAAACGGTATTGCATTGTATATGGATTATAAGACCGAACTTCAGGAAATAGCACAAGGGTACGGTCATAAGGTTGAATACAAGCA
>JAZSKK010000183.1:0-2492 GCA_045534795.1 Clostridia bacterium
ACATAAGTGAAAGATTTTTCTTATCAATCATATCCAAAATCTGTTTTCTTATATCTTTACCATCCTTAGGTGTTATTGTATAAACAAATGTATTTGTGTCACCTGTTGGCTCTACATTTATGCTTTTAACATCAGGGATAGTATTAATTGCATTAACAACAATATCTCTTACACCAGCAATAGTAGCAACATAAACAGATTGAGAAACCAGTTGTTCATTTATATTTTCAATAGTGTCGTACACAACAAGCTTACCATTATTAATAATAAGAACCTTTGAACAAACTGAAGTTATTTCCGACAAAATATGAGAACTTATTATAACAGTTCTGTTTTTGCCCAAATCACGAATAAGCGCCCTCATTTCCTGAATCTGATTAGGGTCAAGACCTACTGTTGGTTCATCCAGAATCAAAACTTCAGGGTTGCCGATAAGTGCCTGAGCAATACCTACCCTCTGCTTATAACCTTTTGACAGGTTTTTAATAATACGGTCCTTTACATCAGTTATTTTTAGAAGAAACATAATTTCTTCAATATGCTTTAATTTATTAAGCTGTACGTTTTTAAGTTCATACACAAACTTAAGATATTCAAGGACAGTCATATCCATATAAAGAGGAGGATTTTCAGGCAAATAACCAATCAGTTTTTTTGCTTTATCAGCATCCTTTAAAATATCAAAACCGTTAATTTCGATACTGCCTGATGTGGTTGAAATATAGCCAGTCATCATATTCATAGTGGTACTTTTTCCTGCACCATTAGGGCCTAAAAAACCAATAATCTCACCATCATCAAATTTAACAGAAATATTATTAACGGCAGTATTTAAACCAAATTTTTTGGTTACGTTTTTTAATTCAATCATTAAAACACCTCATTTAAAAATCAACAGTTTTATTAAAAAATATTTTTTAAGTCAGAAATTTCAATTTCCTTTTGTTCACCTGTAGCCATATTCTTAACGTTGACTTTACCGTTTTTAATTTCGTCATCACCGATAACAACAGTAAACTTTGCACCAATTTTATCGGCATATTTCATTTGTGCCTTTAGGCTTCTGCACATCAAATCCTTTTCAACAGAAATACCTTGTAATCTCAAATCATTTACAAGCTTTTGGGCATAAATGTCAGCATTATCACCGATACTTGAAATATATAATTGAACATCAGACTTAGATTCAGGTAAAAGACCCTGACTTTCCAAAACTAACAAAAGACGTTCCAACCCCATTCCAAAACCAACACCAGGGGTAGGCTTACCTCCAAGCTCTTCCACAAGACCATTATAACGTCCGCCGCCGCAAACAACTAATCCTTCTGATTTAATTTCAAAAACTGTTGTTGTATAATAGTCAAGACCTCTCACAATAGTGTCATCAACCTCATATTCAATACCCATAGCATCCAGATACTTACAAAGCTTATTATAATGTTCTGTACATTCAGGACACTGTTCATTTAATATTTTAGGTGCTGCTGCGCCGATTTCTTCACAATGAGGAACCTTACAGTCGATAATTCTCATAGGATTTTTATCAAGCCTTGTATTACATGTTTCGCAAAGCTCGTCGGTATATTTTGAAAAATAACTTTTTAGCTTTGTATTATATTCCTTTCGGCAATCAGGACAGCCTATGCTGTTAACATATAGCTTAAGGTCTTTGACACCCAAAGATTTAAGCAAATTATACGCCATGGATATAACTTCAGCATCTATAGAAGATTCACCACTGCCAAATGCTTCTATGCCAAACTGGTGAAATTCTCTTAATCTCCCTGCCTGAGGCTTTTCGTATCTGTAGCATGACAACATATAATACATTTTTGTGGGCTGTGCATCTGCAAAAAGATTATTTTCCAAAAAGCACCTTACTGTACCAGCAGTACCTTCAGGTCTTAGTGTAATACTTCTTCCGCCTTTATCGTTAAATGTGTACATTTCCTTTTGTACAACATCGGTTGTATCGCCAACACCACGTTCAAACAATTCCGTATGTTCAAAAACAGGAATACGAACTTCCTTATACCCAAAACTTTTGCATATATTTCTGATTTTTTCTTCAACATACTGCCATTTATAACTTTCCTGAGGAATAACGTCTTTTGTTCCTCTTGGTGCTTTTGTAATCATTGTTCTTCAACTCCTATCATCTGTTTAAACAAGTTCCATACATCATCTACTCCGTCACCCTTTTCAGAAGAAAAAGGTATTACATTATCAACCCCTAATGTTTCTTTGATAAGGTTAAGAGCATCCTCACGCTGGCTTGGTTTTACTTTATCCTTTTTTGTAGCTATTATAACAGGCTCAAAACCACTCTCAACTATCCAGTTAAACATCATAATATCATCATTAGTAGGCTTATGTCTCATATCAACCAAAAGAACAACCTGTATCAACTGTTCTCTTTCATTAAGATATTCTTCTATCATTCTGCCCCATTTTTCTTTTTCCTGCTTGGAAACCTTGGCAAACCCATATCC
>JAZSKK010000024.1:0-4229 GCA_045534795.1 Clostridia bacterium
TGATATGGGTGATTTGTGTGATTTGCTTGAAAGGGCAATTATTGAAAATCCGCCAATTACAATCAAGGAGGGCGGTATAATACGCGAGGGATTTGATGAAAATGTAGATATTTTCCGCAAGGCTATGACAGAGGGCAAGCAATGGCTTGCAACCATTGAGCAAAAGGAAAAAGAAAAGACGGGAATTAAAAACCTTAAAATAGGTTTTAACAAGGTTTTCGGCTATTATATAGAGGTATCAAAATTCAATATCGGACTTGTTTCTGATACCTACATACGTAAGCAGACTTTGACTACAGGTGAAAGATATATTACAGGTGAACTAAAAGAGGTTGAAAATAATATTTTGGGTGCGGAGGAACGTATATGTGCTCTTGAATATTCAATCTTTTGTGAAATAAGGGATGCTGTTGCAAATGCAAGTACACGTATCCTGCATACTGCAAAGGCTTTGGCAGAGCTTGATGTTTTGTGTTCACTTGCAGAGGTTGCGGTTAAAAACAACTATACCATGCCTGTTGTTAATGTGTCTAATAAAATTGATATCAAAGATGGTAGACATCCTGTTGTGGAGCGTGTGCTTAAAGGTCAGCAGTTATTTATCCCTAACGATACTTTTTTGAGTCAGGCAGACAGGGTTTCTATTATAACAGGGCCTAATATGGCAGGTAAGTCCACATATATGCGTCAGGTTGCACTCATTGTACTTATGGCACAGATTGGCAGCTTTGTACCTGCAACACAGGCTGAAATCGGTATAGTGGATAAAATATTCACACGTGTGGGTGCAAGTGATGACCTTGCATCAGGGCAAAGTACCTTTATGGTGGAAATGAACGAGGTTGCAAACATCTTAAATAATGCTACCAAAAACAGCCTGCTTATACTTGATGAAATTGGCAGAGGTACATCTACCTACGACGGGCTTTCAATTGCGTGGGCGGTGGTAGAATATATTGCAGACCTCAAAAAATTGGGTGCAAAGACGCTTTTTGCAACACACTATCACGAGCTTACAGAACTTGAGGACAAGCTTGAGGGCGTTAAAAATTACTGTATTGCAGTTAAAAAACGCGGTGATGATATTATATTTTTACGCAAGATTATTCGCGGCGGTGCAGACCAAAGCTATGGTATAGAGGTTGCAAAGCTGGCAGGTGTTAAAAATGATGTTATTAAGCGTGCAAGAGAAATTGTTGAAAAGCTTTCTGTAATCAATACCGATATTAACCAGACCGTACCTAAGCATATTGAAGAGGATGCACAGCTTGGGTTTGAACAATTCAGCGGTCAGGATATTATAAACAAATTGCAGAAAATGGATGTAACTACACTTACACCTATTGAGGCTTTGAATAAACTTTATGAACTTAAGACAGAGGCTGATAAAGTATGAAAAAAATAAATGTTTTGCCAAGTGAAATGTCAAATAAAATCGCCGCAGGCGAGGTGGTTGAACGCCCTGCATCCGTAATAAAGGAATTGGTGGAAAATTCTGTTGACGCAGGTGCTACCAACATAATTATAGAGATTAAAAATGGTGGTATTTCATATATTCGTGTTACCGATAATGGATGTGGTATATCCCCTGAGGATATAAAAACAGCCTTTTTGCCACATGCTACAAGCAAAATCATAAGCGAGGATGATTTGTTTTCCATCAAAACACTTGGTTTCCGCGGTGAGGCTTTGGCAAGTATTGCAGCGGTATCAAATGTAGAAATAATGTCTAAAACAGAGGATGAAAACGGAACATATCTGGAAATAAGCGGGGGCAAGTTTGTAAAAGAAGAAACTGTGGGATGTCCTGTGGGTACCACAGTAGTTGTTAAAAATTTGTTTTTTAATACTCCTGCAAGGATGAAATTTTTGAAAAGGGATTCCACAGAGGCAAGCTATATCACAGACATTGTGGAACGTCTTGTTATGTCAAATCCGCATATCAGCGTAAGGTATATAATAGATGAAAAAGAAAAGCTTTTTGTCAGCGGTGACGGTGAATTAAAATCCTGCATTTACAGTGTGTACGGTCGTGACTATGCAAAGGGTGTAATAGAGCTTTCAAACAATAACCCCGCTATAAAAATCAGTGGGTATGTTGGTAAAAGGGAGCTTTCAAGAGGCAACCGTGCTTTTCAGAGTATATTTGTAAACGGCAGATATGTTAAAAACAGGGCAATAACCGCTGTGGTGGAAAGTGCCTATAAAAATAATATAATGGTTGGAAAATTCCCCTTTTATGTTATGTGCATAGATGTACCATACGAAACGGTGGATATTAATGTACACCCTACCAAGCAGGAGGTTAAATTTGCAAATGAACGTCAGGTTTGTGACGAGGTTTACTGGGCGGTAAAGGGTGCTTTACAAAAGGAAAATGACGAAATACGTGAAAAAATAAAATCTAGGTACGCAACCTTTGACAGACCTGTTGTGGATGAAAAGCCAAAGATTCAGCAGACCTTTATAGAGTTTGAACAAAAGCCTGTTAATGTAGAAAGACCACAGTTTACACCTGTAAAAAAGGTTGAGGTTTGTGTACCTAAGGAGTTTAAACCAAGGGTGACTGAACCTAAGGTGCCTGAAAATACGGATACTGTAAGTGTGCTGGAAAAGTTTAAGCTTGCAGAACCTAAGGTGGAATTTGTAGAGGAAGAAAAGAAGTTCAGCTACAAAATAATAGGTCAGCTTTTTGACACATACGTTATTTTAGAGCTTGAAAATGAAATTTTGCTTATGGACCAGCACGCAGCACACGAGCGTATGATTTATGAAAAGCTTACAAGAATGAATGAGGAAAAGGAAACAGTATATCAGATGTTGCTTTCACCTGTTGCAATAACCCTTTCCGCAAATGAATATGATGAGGTGGAAAACAAAAGGGAAGCTCTTGAAAAATATGGATTTGTTGTTGAAGATTTTGGAAGTAATACAATTTTAGTACGTCAGGTGCCTGTAAGCTTAAGAGATGACGATATAAAAAATGTAATACTTGATATTATTAATAATTCGTCAACAGACTATATGGAGGAAAATATCCATACTATTGCATGTAAGGCTGCTATAAAGGCTAACAAAAAGCTTTCCGACAAAGAAATTGACGAGCTTGTAAGGTTGTTTGTTGCTGAAGGGGGAGTTAATACTTGCCCTCACGGCAGGCCTATTATGGTAAAAATAACAAAGTATGAACTTGAAAAGATGTTCAAACGTATTCAATAAGGAATGATTAATATAAAAGATTTAATTGTTATAACAGGACCTACTGCATCAGGAAAAACTGCATTGTCTGTAGAACTTGCAAAAATACTTGACGGTGAAATTGTAAATGCAGATTCCATGCAGATATATAAATATATGAATATTGGTACCGCAAAGCCTGACTTGGAGGAACGTCAGGGAATACCCCATCACCTTATAGATATTGTAAACCCTGATGAATCCTTTTCCGTTGCAAGATATTGTGAATTAGCAAACAGGGTTATTGACGATATCCATTCAAGAGGCAAAATCCCCATTATGGTGGGAGGTACAGGACTTTATGTAGATTCATTGGTGAACAACATCAGGTTTTCTGAAATAGAGCCTGATGATGAATATCGTAATGAGGTGGAAAAACTTGCGGACGAAAAGGGTAACGAGCATATTTATAAAATGCTGTGTGATATTGACCCTGAAGGTGCGTCTAAAATAAAGGTTGGGGACCGCAAGCGTATAATACGTGCCCTGGAGGTTTATCATCTTACCGGAAAAACCATAACCTGGCATAATGAACAGTCCAAAAGTGTTCCGTCGCCATACAACACAACAATTTTCGCAATAGACACGGACAGAGAATTGCTTTATGATAAAATTAACCGACGTGTTGATATAATGATTGAAGCCGGACTTGTGGATGAGGTTAAAAATATTATGGATATGGGAATACAGAGGGATACCACATCCATGCAGGCTATTGGTTATAAGGAAATTGTTGATTATCTTGAAGGGTATATAACCTTTGATGAGGCGATAGATAAAATCAAGCAGGGTAGCCGCAGATATGCCAAAAGGCAGCTTACCTGGTTCAGACGTAATGAAAAAATACATTGGATAAGCAGTATTGATGAGGTTTTAAGTATTTTAAATAATAAATAATCGGTGGTGTGAAACTTGTCAGTTAATAAACCAAAGAAAAGAAAGAAAAAACAAAATAAAAAAGCTTTTTTTGTACTTGTAGTTTTACTGATTGT
>JAZSKK010000216.1:0-2564 GCA_045534795.1 Clostridia bacterium
ATTCCATACAAAACTGAAATAATAAAGTTGATTGATGAAACAGATGATAAGGTAAAGCTTTATAATTCCTGTAATACGGTGGTATGTAGGAACAATAAGTACTATGGCTATAATACCGATGTTTATGGTTTTTTAAATTCACTGAAAAGATGTAATGTGGATTTAAATAACAAAAAGGTATTGATTTTAGGTTCAGGCGGAGTATCAAGAATGATGGCTTTTGAGTGTGCCTTGAATGGCAGCGATGTGTATATTTTATCAAGGAACACAAAAAAATGTTATGAAATAAAAAATGAAATGCTGGAACGATTAAATAAGAATATCACAGTAATTTCTCAAAATGATGTTGATAATAATTTTGATATAGTATTAAATGGTACTCCCTGCGGTATGTATCCTAAGGAAATTAATTTGCCGATACCTTTTAGTAAAATAAAAAAAGTCCCCTTTGTATTTGATACAATATATAATCCAAGAGAAACATTACTCACTATTTTGGCAAAATATTGCGGAAATAAGGCAGAAAACGGATTGTTTATGCTTGTGGAACAAGGTGCCGTTGCCCAGAATTATTTCTGTGGTATTGAATATAGCTTTGAAGAAGTTGAAAATGTTACTAAAAAAATTGATGTTAATCCTATAAATATAAATAAAAATATTGTGCTTATAGGTCCTCCCGGTTGCGGAAAGACAACAATAGGCACGCAGCTTGCTAAAATATTTAATTTGAAGTTTGTTGACCTTGATGCTGAAATAGAGCGTAAACACGGCAATATTACAAATATATTCGATACATATGGTGAAAAATATTTCAGGAATATTGAAAGCAGTATGCTGATGGATTTTGGAAAGCAAAAAAATCTGTTAATCAGTACAGGCGGAGGAATAGTTGAAAGTAGAGAGGCTGTTGATAAGCTTTGTGAAGACAAAAACAATATTGTTGTTTTTATAAATCCTGCTTTTGATATTCTTGTGGAGCGTACATCACGTTCTGACAAGCGGCCGCTGTTAAGAGGTAATGTTTCCGAAAAGTTAAGAACTCTTCTTGACAGACGTTTGCCTTTGTACGAAAAGTATTGTAATGTAAAAATTGATATTCCCTGTGAACAGGATATTATTGATGTAACAATACAGTGTGTTGACGGTATTGTGGATTATGTTTCTGAATTATATTAAACAATGAGGGTGTAGCAAAATGATTTTGCTACACCCTTTTTTATTTTAAAGGAAATTATTTTTTATATATATTTACGCATATTATTAAGTGCGGATTTTTCAAGTCTTGAAACCTGAGCCTGTGAAATTGAAATTTCTTCCGCAACCTCCATTTGTGTTTTTCCCTGAAAAAATCTCATGCTTAAAATTTGCTTTTCGCGTTTGTTCAGCTTTTTTAATGCCTCCTTTAAAGCAATACGCTCCAACCATGCCTCATCAGTATTTTTTTCATCTTTTACCTGGTCCACAACAAATACTGCATCTCCGCCGTCATGGTATATGGGCTCAAATAATGATATAGGGTCCTGTATTGCATCCAATGCCATTACAATTTCTTCTTTAGGTATATCGATTTCCTTTGCAATATCATTGATGGTAGGTTCCTTAAAATTTGTTGTGGAAAGTCTTTCCTTTGCTGATAATGCCTTATATGCGGTATCACGCATTGAACGACTTACTCTTATTGAATTGTTATCTCTTAAATATCGTCTTATTTCACCTATTATCATAGGTACTGCATAAGTACTGAACTGTACGCCTTGCGTAATGTCAAAATTATCAATGGCCTTTATTAATCCTACACAACCTATCTGAAATAAGTCATCTGGATTTTCTTTTCTGTTATTGAACTTTCTTATTACGCTCAGTACAAGCTTTAGATTTCCGTTTATATATTCTTCACGGGCTTTTTTGTCACCCTGTTGAATTTTTTTAAATAATTCGTCCTTTTGCTTTTTTGTCAGGACAGGTAATTTTGAAGTATTTACACCACATATTTCAACCTTATTATTCATATTTTCACGCTCCGTTTTTATGACTAATATAAGTATTTCCAAAGGAGCATTTATGTATTCAAAAAGCTCTGTGAAAAATCACAGAGCTTTTAATTTAATTTGAACGAACAATATTTCTCCAGTCAAGGTCGCCTCTTTCAAGACCGTGAATTAAGACTTCAGCAGTCGCAACGTTTGTTGCAATTGGAATGTTATGTACATCACAAAGCTTTAAAAGGCTTGTAATTTCAGGCTCGTGAGGTAATGGAGTAAGAGGGTCCCTGAAAAATAAAACAAGGTCAATTTCATTGTATGCAATTCTTGCACCAATCTGTTGGTCGCCTCCCTGAGGACCTGTCAAAAATTTTTTTATAGTAAGTCCCGTAGCTTCCGATACCAATGAACCAGTTGTACCTGTTGCTACCAACGTATGATTAGACAGTATTCCTGAATAAGCAATACAAAATTCTACCATAAGTTCTTTCTTTTTGTCATGTGCAATTAAAGCTACGTTCATTATTTCATCTCCCCATATATTATCTTTTGCGTAAAAAACCAAAAATACCTTTTTTTTCA
>JAZSKK010000173.1:0-2521 GCA_045534795.1 Clostridia bacterium
TGGTATGTACAAAGTGCATTTTCAGGAATACGTGTTGTGGTTATAGTGCTGATACTTAATACAATAATTTCAATGTGGAAAAAAAGCGTGCAAAAGGCTTTTGGCTATGTTGTACTGCTATTATCTTTAATACTTTCATACTTTAACATACTTTCGTCAGTATTAATTGTACTGTTAAGTGCTGTTGCAGGCATAATTCACACAATTAATCAAAAAGGTATCAAAAGCGGAGGTGAACAAAAATGATGTTATATCTCCAGCTTGCTTATGAATTTTTTAAAACAGGTCTGTTTGCAGTAGGTGGCGGACTTGCAACATTACCTTTTTTACGCGAAATATCACTTTCACATCCTGAATGGTACAGTCTTAACGAGCTTTCCGATATGATTGCAGTAGGTAACGCCACACCTGGTCCTATCGGCGTAAATATGGCAACATACGCAGGATACTCCTCAGGCGGTATTTTAGGTGGTGTTTTTGCTACACTTGCACTGGTTTTACCAAGCTTTATTGTTATTTTAATTGTATCCGCCGTACTTGACAAATTCAGTTCAAGCATATATGTGGAGGGTGCATTTAAAGGTTTACGACCTGCAGTTGTTGCTATGATTACAGTAGCTATGCTTCAACTTGGCAAGGAGGTTTTTGTTACCAGCACAAACACTATAAGCATAAAGCATATTATACTGTTTGCAATTATGTTTACACTTACTAAAATACAAAAGAAAAACAATATATTACTATACATTGTTTTAGGTGCAATAATCGGAATAATATTTAAGATGTAAAAAACGACCCATTGGGTCGTTTTTTAATAATTATCCATATTTTCTTTTAAAATTTTCCTATATTCATCAACCACATTCTGCGGTGAAATAATTTTAATTTTATTCCCAAGCATAAACACCCAGCTAAAAAACGTAGGACTTACATCTGCCTTTATAGTTACGGCATATTCCCCTTCACTTTCCTTACGAAGATGGATATTGTCCCCAAATTTGTCTATAACAACACCTATCACACTTTCATCACATAAAAAGCTGACTGTTTCCGTTTTGCCCTTATACATATTAAATACCTTCCTGGTATATTCCGCAAGGCTAAAGCCTTCGTCAGTAACAGATTTAATATCCTCGCCTTTTTCATCAAGAATTTTAATGTACGTCATCTTATCCACACGAAAATGGGTTACACCCTCATATTTAGGATAATGGGCAATAAGATAATAATTATCGTCCGAATATATCATAGCATAGGGGCTTACAACGTATTCGTTACCGTCATTACGGTATTTTTTATCATTAACCGTGCTATATTTATAATACCTGAAGCTGATTTTTTTATTCTGATTTATTGCAGAATATAAAAAGTCAACATTATAGTAGATTTTTTCATTAAAATTCTTAACACGTTCATTTATATAAACCTGACGTTGCAACTGAGTAGCCTGATGTTTGCTTGCAAGACCTTCCAGCTTGCTGATAAGCTCACCGCTTTTTTTAGCAGTAACAAATTTGGATGCCTGCACACAATCTACCAAAAGCTTAAGCTCTGCCAACTGAAAATCCCTGCTGCCAATGTAATACACAAACCTGTCACGCTTTTCGCTTACAATATCTACACCTGCATTTATCAACAACTCAATATCGCTGTACAACGACTTTCGTTCCGCAGATATATCGTATCTGCCAAGCTCTGTTATAATCTGACTTAAAGTCATAGGATTATTTTCGTCTGTATTTTCAAAAAGAATTTTATATAAATACCAAAGTTTAAGTTTTTGATTACTGCTCTTGGGCATCTTCAACCACTACCTCTGTTATTTGTTCTTCACTTGTGGTCTTTGCACGTTTAGAAAGACGCAGCTCCACAAAATCCTCAACAAGATTTTTGATTATAACAACTAAAGGAACACCAATAATCATACCTGCAAACCCAAATGCCATACCGCACACAGTAACTGCAAACAAAATCCAAAAAGCAGATACACCTATATTATCACTTAGAACCTTTGGACTTATAACATTACTGTCAAGCTGCTGAATAACTAATATGATTGCAAGGGCAACAACCGCATGCCACGGATTGATAAGTAACAAAATACCTATTACAGGGATAGTCGCAAAAATAGAGCCGAAGTACGGAATCATATTACCGATAGCCAAAACAATGCTGAACACCGCCGCATATTCTATACCAAAAATTACAAACAGTATGAATAACAACACACCAACAATAAAACTGTCTATTGCCTTGCCTATAATAAAGTTTTTAAATACAGTATTTGCCATTGTAAATGAATTTAAGACATATTCTTCATTTCTTTCAGGAACTAATGCTCTTACAAGTCTTTTTGCCCTGTAAAGCAAGTCATTCTTTTCAATAAGCATATATATTGCCATTATAACGGAAGCAACAATCAAAACTATGCTACTTCGCAAAGCAGTAACTGCGTTAAGTATAAAATCATACACTTTGTGTATTATACCGTTTAATGTATCAAGAAGACTTTTATCAATTT
>JAZSKK010000253.1:0-5107 GCA_045534795.1 Clostridia bacterium
GTCAGGACCATATCATCCGAGATTTCGTGAACTTGTGGAAAAATAAGTTTGTTTTGGAGGTAAAAAATGCGTTTAAAGGGTTTGGAATTACAAGGTTTTAAATCTTTTGCAGACAGAACAGTTCTGGACTTTGAAAATGGAATAACAGCTGTAGTTGGTCCTAACGGAAGTGGTAAGAGTAATATTTCCGACGCAATGCGTTGGGTTATGGGTGAGCAGAGTGCAAAATCACTTCGTGGCGGTAATATGCAGGATGTCATATTTTCCGGTACGCAAAAACGTAAACCTTTAGGTTATGCCGAGGTTTCGATTATTATTGATAATTCGGACAAGCAGTTGCCCATTGATTTTGAGGAAGTTATTGTTACCAGAAGGCTTTTCCGTTCCGGCGAAAGTGAATATTACATAAATAAATCATCTGTACGCTTAAAAGACATTCATGAGCTTTTTATGGATACAGGTGTAGGTCGTGATGGATATTCAATCATTGGTCAGGGTAAAATTTCTGAAATTATAAGCACAAAGTCTGAAGACAGACGTACAATGTTTGAAGAAGCGGCAGGTATAACA
Organism: Clostridia bacterium; assembly: GCA_045534795.1. Taxonomy (GTDB): domain Bacteria; phylum Bacillota; class Clostridia; order Monoglobales; family Firm-18; genus CAZNKU01. Next base: position 571 of record JAZSKK010000253.1, read on the forward strand.
AAATTCAGATATCGTAAGGAAGAGGCTGAACGTAAGCTTGCTCATACAAGCGATAATGTTACCCGTGTTAATGATATTATTACTGAAATTGAGGGACAGATAGGCCCATTAAAGCAACAGTCGAAAAAGGCTAAAAAATTCCTTAATTTAAGGGACAAGCTTAAGGTTTTGGAGGTTAATGTTGCACTTAAAAATATTGTTAAATATCGCAGCTTGATTGAAGAAGTCGGCGGACAGATGGCAAATTTGAATGCACAGCTTGAGGATATCAACAAACAAATTGAAGAAAATGAAATGCAGACAGAAAAGATTTTTTCTGACATAAATAATGCTGAAAAATTTGTTGAAGAAAATCGACAGAAGCAAGAGCAAAACAGAGAAATTTTGTCCGAATACAAAAGTGATATTGAAGTACTTAAAAGTAAAATTGATGGCAATAATGATAATATTAAAAGAATAGAAGCCGAAATTTCAGAACTCAACGGCAAGTTTGATGAAATTGAACAGTTGGTTCAGGGTGAAGAGGGAGGCTTTACTGAGCTTAAAAATAAGCAGCTTTCCTTTAATGAAGAAATAAAGAATTTAGAACAAAAATTAGTTGATTTTGACAAGGAATCTGCACAGGGTAATGAAGAGATAGACAGCATTAATACTGAAATTATCGAAAATATGAATAATGTTGCTAATCTACGTTCTAAAATCAGTAACTATAAGGCTTTGATACAAAGCTTTAATGAAAGGTCCGAAGCTATAAAAAAGGAGCTTGATGATAAAAAGGATGATATTGATAACCTTTGCAACAATGTAGATGACTTGCAGAAAAATCACGACGAATTATCCGCTGAAAGTGTTTCATTAAAAGATAAACTCGAAGCAGAGCATTTGGAATATTTAAAGAAGGTTTCCGAAAGCACAGCATTGGAAAATAAGCTTCAGGAAAGCAAAAATTTATTACAACAATCTGTGTCCCGTCAAAAATTGCTTAAGGATATGGAAAAATCCTTTGATAATTATAACCGCAGTGTAAAGGCTGTAATGAATGAATACAATAATGGTGCCATTAAAGGCGTTAAGCTTTACGGCACAGTTGCAAGCCTTGTTACTGTTGATAAACAATATTCTACTTCAATAGAGGTTGCGTTAGGTGGTTCTGCACAGTATATTGTTACTGAAACGGAAGATGATGCAAAGAAATCTATAGAATTTTTAAAACGTACCAAGCAAGGAAGAGCTACTTTCTTGCCTGTTTCTGCTGCAAAAGGCGGATTACTTAATGAACAGGGTATTGATAAGTGTGATGGCTATTTGGGTATTGCATCCGAATTGATTGAATATGATAACAAGTATGACAATGTTATAAAAGGCCTGTTAGGCAGGGTTATTGTTGTGGATAATATTGATAATGCTGTTAAGATTGCAAGAAAATATTCATACAAATTCCGCATTGTAACATTATCAGGTGAACTTCTTGCACCTGGCGGTTCAATGTCCGGCGGTAGCAGAAATAATGCAGGAGGCTTGTTTGCAAGAGCAAACGAGATTGTTGAACTTGAAACAGCTATAAAGGATTTGACTTTAAAGGTTGAAGACCTTGAGAAAAAGTATTCTTTAATTATTGTTGAAGCTGAAGAAAAGAAAAAAATCGTTGAGGATATGCAGACAAATGTTACTGAAAAAAATAATCAGTTAATTAAGCTACAGTCTGATTTATCACATTACAGAACTTTTATGGAATCCTTGCTTAAAGGTCAGGAATCTATGAATAACGAGCTTGTGCAGTTGGATACACAGGTTGCGGATATGGATAAGGAAATTGAGGTTTATACTGCCCAGATTGATGCGGTTAATTCTAAAATTTCAACAATGGAAAAGGAAGTTCAGCAAAAACGTGAAAGATTGGGCATTGACTCCAAATCCCGCGAAGAAATTGTTGAAAATATAAATGGTATTAAGCTTCAATTAAATACTGTTATTAAGGATGTTGAAATGTATAATCAAAGGATTGCTGCATTTGACCTCCGTAAGCAGGAAATCACTCTTAATATTGAACAAAAGAAGAAAAATATTGATGAAATGCACTGTGTAAATGACGATATTTATAGTGATATTGAGTTTAAAACAGAGCAAATTGATGCTATTAATGAGGAAATTGAAGAATTAAACAATGTTATCGAAAATTCCGAAAATTCCCGTAAGGAAGCTCAGGAGTCCATAAGGAAACAGCAGGAGGAAAACAAAAACCTTCGCGATAATCAGTTTGTTATTCAGCAGGAACAAAGCCGTGTGGAAAGTAAGATAACAAAAACCGATGTAGAGCTTGAAAATATTATAAACAAGCTATGGGAGGATTATGAGCTTACAACCTCTACCGCTGAAGAGTTACGTGCTGACATCCCTGATAATGCCGTAAAGCAAATTAATGAAATCAAGACGGAAATTAAAGGTCTTGGAAACATTAATGTTGATGCTATTGAAGAATACAATCAGGTTGGTGAAAGATATGAATTTCTTAAAGGTCAGCGTGATGACCTTGTTGAAGCACAAAATAATCTGCAACAGGTAATAGAAGATATGGTGCAGATTATGAGACAACAGTTTACTGAAAAGTTTGGAATAATCAATAAGCATTTTGGTGAAACCTTTAAGCAGCTTTTCGGCGGAGGTAAGGCGGAGCTTGTACTCACAGAGCCAAAGGATGTTTTAAACAGTGGTGTTGAAATTAATGTACAGCCTCCCGGTAAGGCTGTTAAGAATATGCTTCAGCTTTCAGGTGGTGAACAGGCTTTTGTTTCAATAGCGTTATTGTTTGCTATTTTGAAGGTACGACCTGCACCATTCTGTGTTCTTGACGAAATTGAGGCAGCTCTTGATGACGTTAACGTTTACAGATTTGCTGATTACCTTAAAAGGTTTAGTAATGATTCACAGTTTATAGTGGTAACCCACAGACGTGGTACTATGGAAGCTGCTAATATCCTTTATGGTGTTACAATGCAGGAACAGGGTATATCCAGACTTCTTTCACTAAATATAGATGATGTTGTTGATATGAATATAGGTTAATGAAAGGAATTAGATATGGGTTTTTTTGATAAACTTAAATCAGGTCTTGAAAAAACAAGAAATCAGATTTCAGAACGTACAATGGATGTTATATCAATCTTTAAAAAGGTTGATGAAGCATTGTTTGAGGAGCTTGAGGAAGTACTGATTATGTCAGATGTCGGCTTTGAAACCTCAAGTGAAATTGTTGAAAGACTTCGCCAAAAGGCTCGCGAGGAAAAAATTACTGAGGCAGATGGCTTAAAAGCTGCTTTGCAGGAAATTGTCGGGGATATTTTAAGCGAGGATGAAGAAGAATTTGAAATTAAAACATCACCTGCTGTAATACTTGTTATAGGTGTAAACGGTGTTGGTAAAACAACCTCTATTGCAAAGCTTGCTCATATGTATAAGGAACAAGGTAAAAAGGTTATGCTTGCTGCGGCAGATACTTTCCGTGCTGCTGCTATTGACCAGTTACAGATTTGGGCAGACAGAGTAGGGGTAGATATTATCAAGCAACAGGAGGGTAGTGACCCTGCGTCTGTTGTTTACGATGCTATATCAGCCGCAAAAGCACGTGGTGCAGATATTTTGATTTGTGATACTGCCGGCAGACTTCATAACAAGAAAAATCTTATGGAGGAGCTGTCAAAAATTCATAAGATTATAGACAGAGAACTTCCTGATGCCCAAAAGGAATCCTTTCTTGTTCTTGATGCTACAACAGGACAGAATGCTCTTATTCAGGCAAAAAAATTTGGTGAAGTATCTGATGTAAGCGGTATTGTGCTTACAAAGCTAGATGGTACTGCAAAGGGCGGTATAGTTATTGCAATAAAGGCTGAACAGAATATTCCTGTAAGATTTATCGGCGTTGGTGAAAAAATGGATGACCTTCAGCAATTTAATGCTAAGGATTTTGCACGTGCAATGTTTGAATAAATATAATTGGGGTGATTTCCTTGATGAAAAGTCCGATATTTAAAATGTGCATAGTAGTATCTTTTTGTGTACTGGCAGTTGTTGGAATAGTTGTATGCGGAATTTATATGAACTATATGGAATATCTTGAAATCGGTACAGAATTTACCAGCGTTTTCAGGACAGATTTTAATGCAAATTTACTGACATTTATTATATCATTTTTGGTATTTCTTATTTTAATTGTTTCAAATATAATTATTCTGAAAAACAATTTGCTTTCAATCGATAATTCCTTTAGTTACCTAAAGAAAAACCTTTTGTTTTTCGTTTTCGGTTTTCTGTTTTCAATAGTTTTTGCAGTTATGGCAAGTAATGCGGTTTCTGATACAATAATGCCATATCTTAATAGTGAATATTTTGGAAAGGGCGACCCTGTTTTTAATAAAGATATTGGTTATTATGTATTTCAAAGACCATTTTATATTTCTATTACAGATACATTTTCATTCTTTACAGGCTTTTTGATTTTTTCAACTGCTTTTTTGTATTTGATAATGTGTTTAATAAA
>JAZSKK010000239.1:0-1750 GCA_045534795.1 Clostridia bacterium
ATAGAACAATACGGAAATTATAAGGCAAAAATTGACCATTCTATAAAAAAAAATTGTAAAAAAAATAATGGTAAGCTTATATTGTTAACTGCCATTACACCTACCCCTGCAGGAGAGGGTAAAACCACTACAACCATTGGCCTTGCAGACGGTATGAAGAAAATAGGCAAAAATGTTAAGGTTGCACTTCGTGAACCATCGCTGGGTCCTGTTTTTGGAGTAAAAGGCGGTGCTGCAGGCGGAGGATATGCACAGGTTGTACCTATGGAGGATATTAACCTTCACTTTACAGGTGACTTCCATGCAATCGGTGCTGCAAACAACCTGTTAGCCGCAATTCTTGATAACCACATTCATCAGGGCAACACCCTTAATATTGATACAAGACGTATTACGTGGAAACGCTGCGTGGATATGAATGACCGTCAGTTAAGATATATCACAGACGGTTTGGGTGGCAGAACAAACGGTGTACCACGTGAGGACGGTTATGATATTACGGTAGCATCGGAGGTTATGGCTGTTTTATGTCTTGCAAATTCCATATCCGATTTAAAGGACAGGCTTTCAAAAATAATTGTTGCATATAATTACGAGGGCAAGCCTGTTACCGCAGGTGACCTTAAAGCGGCAGGTGCTATGACAGCCTTGTTAAAGGACGCTATAAAGCCAAACCTTGTACAGACCTTAGAAGGCACTCCTGCATTGGTACATGGTGGTCCATTTGCAAACATTGCACACGGATGCAATTCCGTTATCGCAACCAAGCTTGCGTTAAAGCTTGGAGATTACGTTATTACCGAAGCAGGTTTCGGTGCAGACCTTGGTGCTGAAAAGTTCCTTGACATCAAATGCAGATTTGCAGGTATAAAGCCATCTGCGGTTGTTTTAGTAGCTACTATACGTGCACTTAAAATGCACGGCGGTGTTGCAAAGACAGACCTTAATGAGGAAAATCTTGAGGCATTGGAAAAAGGTATGCCAAACCTTTTAAAACATCTTTCAAATATTACAGATGTATATAAATTACCTTGTGTTGTTGCTGTAAACAAATTCCCTACTGACACAGATGCAGAAGTTGATTTAGTCATTAAAAAATGCAGAGAAATCGGCATAAACGTTGTCCTTTCCGATGTATGGGCAAAGGGCGGCGAAGGTGGTACTGACCTTGCAAAGGAAGTTGTTGCTCTATGTGAAAAGGATAATGACTTTACATTCTGTTATGACACAGAGGATACTATCGAAAATAAAATTGATTCAATAGTTAAAAAGATATACGGCGGTGACGGTGTTGTATTTACCTCCGCTGCCAAAAAGCAGATTGCAACACTTACAGAGCTTGGCTATGACAAGCTGCCTGTATGTATGGCAAAAACACAGTACAGCTTTTCCGACGATATGAAAAAGCTTGGTGCTCCAAGTGGTTTTACCGTTACTGTACGAAACATCAAAATATCTGCAGGTGCAGGCTTTATAGTTGCTCTTACAGGTGATATTATGACTATGCCCGGGCTGCCAAAGGTTCCTGCTGCGGAAAAGATTGATGTTGATGATAACGGTGTTATAAGCGGACTTTTCTAATTTGTAGCAATATTGTAATACTGCAAAACTTGACTTAATTCTTTAATTGTGTTATACTATAGCCAGTTTTAGAAAGAGAGGACTAAAAAACATGGAATCAGACGTGGGCGATTGTAATAATTGTAACGCCGATTTATGTAATTTAATATTATACAGGGCATACCTGCGG
>JAZSKK010000011.1:0-10010 GCA_045534795.1 Clostridia bacterium
TGTTACTTCCATTACTTTTTCTTCTGACATTTTACTAATGACCTCCTTAATTATCCATTCCGGTGTTGAAGCACCTGCAGTAACACCGATGTAACGGTTGTTCCAAGTCTCATTAGGTAACTCGGACACCGTTTCAATATGATATGTATCAGCACAACGGCTTTTACAAATATCAACTAATTTTTTTGTATTGGAGCTATGTTTGCCGCCAATAACAACAACAGTATCAACATCCATTGCAAGCTTCTCCGCTTCGGACTGTCTATCTTCCGTTGCACTACATATTGTATCAAAAACTTGTACACCTTGGCAAGATGTTTTTACAAATTTCTTTATATTATTCCAAACTTTTAGTGAAAAAGTAGTCTGTACAACAATACAAACAGGCTTTTGTATGTTAATTTTACCAAAATCCTCCGCTGATGAAATAATATCAGCTGAATTATTACACCAACCATTAATACCTATTACTTCCGGATGGTTTGCATCTCCTACAATAACAATCTGCATACCGTCATTATAATTTTTATGGACAATGTTGTGTATTTTTTTTACAAACGGACATGTGGCATCTATAATATCGCATTCTTTTTTTTGCAATTCATCATAATATGCCTTTGGTACTCCGTGAGTACGTATTACAACTGTACTTTTGTCAGGAATATCATCTATATTATCTATTGCAAAAACGCCTTTTTTCTCAATATACTCTACAACCTGTTCATTATGAATAAGCGGACCTAATGTATATATTTTTTTATCAGATTTATCAGCATTTTCTATAACAATATCCATTGCTCTTTTAACGCCGAAACAAAACCCTGCATATTTTGCAAGTTTAATGCTCATTTTCAACACTCGCCTTTATTTCGTCATAATAACAACATTTTTCGTCAACCATATTATAAATATTATACATTAGTTTGTTTGTAAGTTTTCTATATTCTTCGCTAGAAACTTTTTTACCGTAATACTCATCATAATATATTGGTTTACCAAATACAACTTTTGTTCCCTTAAAATGACGAATATTACTAATACCCACAGGCACGATTGGAACCTGTGCTTTTATAGCAAACAATAATGCGCCGGACTTTACATCTTCAAGGTGTTTACATGACCTTGTCCCTTCAGGGAACAATGCAAGAGGGTTACCATCTTTTAAAATCCCAAGACACGTTTTCATTGCTTTTATGTCATTGTTACCGCGATCAACAGGAACACAACCCATACTTTTAAACATATTTCCAAAAAGTTTGTATTTAAAAATTTCTTTTTTGGCAAGAAATTTTAGCCTTACATTAGCAAATGCCGCTACAATTAAGCCATCATTCAACGAAGAATGATTTCCACAAAAAATCATCGCACCTGATTTCGGGATATTTTCAATTCCTTCAACCTTTGCAAAATATATTAATTTATAGTATAACTTAAGTAATTTAACTATGAAAGTGTATAACAATTATATTTTCTCCTTTATAAGTTGATATAAATATTCAACTGATTCTTCAAAATTGTAATTACTATTATCAAAAATTACTGAATCTGCGGCAGGCTTAAGGGGAGCTACAGGTCTGTTTGAGTCCTGCTCATCACGGTATGCAATATCGGCTTTTATGTCCTCAAAATTACATTCCACGCCTTTTTCCAGCATTTCCTTATATCTTCTATTAGCTCTTTCGTCAATTGACGCTGTAAGAAAAATTTTAATTGTAGCGTCAGGCAAGACAACAGTACCAATATCTCTGCCATCCATTAAAATATTATTGGATTTTGCGATATTCCTTTGTATGGACAACAAAGCCTCACGAACCTTGGGGATTGCAGAAACATCTGATGCACCTTTTGAAACCTCAGGAGTTCTAATATAATCTGTAACGTCATTATCATCAACAAAAATATGTTGTGCACCATCAATGTATTTCAATTCAATTTTACAATTATTTGCAAGCTCGGAAATTGACTCCAAATCCTTTTTTGTATCATATCCAAGATTAATTGATGTGTATGCCAAGGCCCTGTAAATAGCGCCTGTATCAACATAAATAAAATTCATTCTTTTTGCCAATTCCTTTGAAATTGAGCTTTTTCCTGCACCTGCAGGTCCATCAACTGCAACTGATATATAATTCATACAATCACCTACTAACAAATATAGGTTAATTATACATCATTTTTATTAATTTAACAATACTTATTTTAGAAAAAATCTGCCTAAAATTACTATATTTGATTTTATGTCAACCTTTTTTTCATAAAATCCGTGAATATTTTCTGATAATTCAGTAATCAATACAGTACATGAGGCATTAGTATCTCTTCCATCTATTTCTATTACAGAATTATCCGATACATTTATTTCAATATTTTCTTTATTTAAAATTGAAATTTTCTCGCCATTTTGTAGCAAATATAAATTATCTGACGGATTAGAAATATTGATTTTCACATATCCACCTGAAAAGTCTTTTTCTGAATAAACATATTGTGATTCCATATTGTAAAGTATTGATAATTTATTTTTTATTACAGAATTTTTTAACAGCATTTGAGTTATAAACATAACTACAAATGCTGTTATAAATAAAAATATGAAAAATCTTTTAAAAATACGCATCATATCACCTCAATATTAGCATATTTTAAAAAAATATTTTTATACATTGTTACCTGCCAGATATGCTGTACTAAAAGCAATCTGCAAATTAAATCCACCTGTGTAGGCATCAACATCAATTACCTCACCGCAAAAGAAAAGACCGGAAACGATTTTGGATTCCATAGTTGACGAATTAATTTCTTTGGTATTTATTCCTCCACGTGTAATAATTGCCTCTTCAATAGGTCTTACTCCTGTAACTGTAAAAGATAAATTTTTCAGTATCGAACCCAAATTAAGTCTTTGTTGCTTGCTTATCTGATGTACCTTTGTGTAAGGGTCAATATTACTCAAATTTATTACTGTGTCAATTAATTTGCTTGGCAAAAGGTCATTAAGCGCATTTGAGAAATTTTTATTTATATATTTTTCAAAATCTCTCTGTAATCTTTTATCAAGCTGTTCAGGGGTAAGAGCAGGTTTTAAATCAATAGAGATTTTATAATTACTATCTTCTATATTTTTCAAATTAGAGCTTGCACTTAAAATAACCGGTCCTGAAAGACCATAATGTGTAAAAAGCATTTCTCCAAAATCCTCGTACACACATTTAGTACCCTTGTATATTTTTATAGCTATATTTTTAAGAGATAAGCCCTGCAGTTCCTTAACATAATCCTCTTTAACAACCAAAGGAATTAATGAGGGATATGGTTCAATTATTGTATGTCCAAGTATTTTTGCAAATTTATAACCATCTCCTGTTGAGCCGGTAAGCGGATATGAAACACCACCAGTTGCAACAATAACTCTTTTGCACTCAATCTTCCTTAAGCCTTTGGTTTCAACTCCGCATACAATATTATCATTTGAAATAATTTTAGTAACAATATCTTTTAAAATAACAACACCATTATTTTTTGCATAGTCAATCAAAGCCTGGGCAATATCTTTTGCACGGTCTGAAACAGGGAAAATCCGTCCTCCTCTTTCTTCCTTTAAGGGAACTCCTGCATTTTCAAAAAAGCATATAGTATCCTGATTAGTAAATGAATAAAATGCACTATACATAAAGCTTGGGTTAGAGCATATATTTTCTATAAATTCAGATATATCGGCAGAATTTGTAACATTACATCTACCCTTGCCAGTAATGCGTAGTTTGCGTGCAAGCACATCATTTTTTTCAATCAGAATAACCTTGTTTCCGTTTTTTGCTGCAATTGCGGCACTAAATAATCCCGAAGGGCCACCGCCTATTACGACTACGTCAGTTTTCATTATTTATCAACCTTTTCATAAACATTGTATTCATCCCATATATTTTCAAGCTTGTTGAAATTATCATATACATTTTCCTTATTAGTCATACCAAGGGCAACAATTAACGCATTAATTACACTCAATGGAGCAACCAAAGAATCCACAAAAGATGCAATATCACTACGAGCAATCAAAGTGTAGTTTGCATATTTTGTTAATGGTGATGTTTCGCTGTCAGTAATTGCAACAACCTTTGCATCCTGATTTTTAGCGTACTGTATCGCCTTTAAAGTTCTGGCAGAATAACGGGGAAAACTTATACCAATTACAACATCATCACTGCCTATTTTCAATATCTGCTCAAAAATTTCGCTGGCACTTGTTGTATTAATCAATCTGACATTATCAAAAATTATATTCAGATAAAACCCTAAAAACCCCGCAAGAGACGAAGAACTGCGTACACCAAGCACATATATTTTCTTTGCATTTACTATAGTCTGAACAGCCTGTTCAAAAGCATCCTTATCAATTTCATCAAGTGTTTGTTTTATTTTTAAAATGTCATAATTTAAAATTGTAGATAAAACATCACGGTCACCCATACGGCTGGATGTAACCTCCATACGTTGTACTGCAGTTAATTTTGTACGCACCATTTCGTGTAATGCTTTTTGAAGCTGGGGATAACCGTCATAACCCAACTCAACTGCAAATCTGACAACAGTAGAACAACTTACGCCGGTATTTTCACTTAAAGATGCTGCAGTCATAAAAGCTGCTTTTTCGTAGTTTTTCATTATATAGTTTGCAATTTTCTTTTGACCTTTACTGAATTTGGGATAAGCTTTTTCAATCTTTTCCATCAAATCTACAGTGTTGTTCATTATTAATCTCTCCTCAAAAAACGGTGTAACAACCTATTTTGTCATTACACCGTATTTTAAATTATTATCAGAATGGATGAGTTTTTGCTTCTGTATCCGCCAAATTAGGGTCTAATTTGTATTTTGCAGCACGTCTTTCCTTGAAAAATTTAATTGCAACCTGGTCAAACAATGCGTATGACAAAACGTCTTCATCCTGTTCAATATATTCCGCAATTTCGCTACGCAATTTGTCAAGTTCAGGTTCAAGTAAATCTGCAGGACGGCAGGAAATTGGCTCTTCATCGCCAATAATTTTCTTAACAAATTCAGGGTCAATCGGTACAGGAGTTGAACCATATTCGCCACGTGCAATAGCCTTGGATTCCTTTGTAACCATTTTATATCTTTCACCCATCAAAACATTAAGAACAGCCTGTGTTCCAACAATCTGGCTTGATGGTGTAACAAGCGGAGGATATCCAAAATCTTTACGAACTTCAGGAACTTCCTTTAAAACCTCGTCAAGCTTGTCTTCCTTGCCCTGTTGTTTAAGCTGAGAAACAAGATTAGAAAGCATACCGCCGGGAACCTGATATTTAAGAGTATTAATATCAACGCCCAAAAGTTTTGTATCCAAAAGACCACTTGCAATATATTTATCTCTTAATGTTTTAACATATTCTGAAATATCTGACAATTTATCAAGTGAAAGTCCTGTGTCATACTCAGTGCCTGCCAAAGTAGCAACCAATGGTTCTGTTGGAGGCTGTGATGTACCCAAAGCCATAGGCGACAAAGCACAGTCAACAATATCAACACCTGCTTCAATAGCTTTAAGATATGTCATTGAAGCAACACCACTTGTATAATGTGTATGTAGTTCAATTGGAACTTTAACAGCTGACTTGATATCCTTAACCAAATCATAAGCAACATAAGGTGTCAAAAGACCAGCCATATCCTTGATACAGATAGAATCTGCACCCATATTTTCCAAATCCTTAGCTAATTTAACAAAAGATTCGTTGTTATGAACAGGGCTGATTGTATAAGACAAAGTAGCCTGAACGTGACCATTTTCCTTTTTAGTTGCATTAATAGCAGTTTCAAGGTTTCTAACATCATTAAGTGCGTCAAAAATTCTGATAATATCAATACCATTAGCAACACACTTTTGTACAAAATATTCTACAACATCATCTGCAAAATGTCTGTAACCCAAAATATTCTGACCTCTGAAAAGCATTTGCAAAGGAGTCTTTTTAGCCTTTGCTTTTATTTTTCTAAGTCTTTCCCAAGGGTCTTCATTTAAAAATCTAAGGCAGGAATCAAATGTTGCACCGCCCCATGCTTCCAAAGCATTGTAGCCTATATCATCAAGCATCTCAATCATTGGCAACATTTCGTCAGTTGTCATACGTGTTGCAATAAGTGACTGATGAGCGTCTCTTAAAACCGTTTCGGTAATTTTTACTTTACTCATTATATTTACCTCCAATTACAAAATTTTAAAGAATGTAAGGAATACACCCGCAGCAACTGCAGAACCAATAACACCTGCAACGTTAGGGCCCATAGCGTGCATCAAAAGATAGTTAGTAGAAACTTCCTTTTGACCAACATCCTGAGAAACACGTGCAGCCATAGGAACGGCAGAAACACCTGCAGAACCAATAAGCGGATTAATCTTACCTTTTGTAAGCACATACATAATCTTACCACCAATCAAACCTCCTGTGGTGCTGATTGCAAAAGCAACCAATCCAAGTGCTATAATATACAAGGTTTGTGGTCTTAAAAATGTGCTTGCAGATGCAGTAGCACCTACTGTTGTGCCAAGGAATATTGTAACAATATTCATAAGCTCATTCTGTGCAGTTTTTGAAAGCCTGTCAGCAACACCACTTTCCTTGATAAGGTTACCAAGCATCAGCATACCAACCAATGGAATTGCATCGGGAACAATCAAAGCCACAACGATAGTAACAATAATTGGGAAACAAAGTTTTTCTATTCTTGATACAGGACGCAATGTATTCATTACAACAGAACGTTCTTTTTTTGTTGTAAGCAATTTCATAATAGGTGGCTGAATAATTGGAATTAAAGCCATATATGAATATGCCGCAATAGCTATAGCAGGCAATAATGACGGAGCAGTTGTTTTGGTAACCAATATAGCTGTAGGACCGTCAGCACCGCCTATAATACCGATAGCAAAAGCTTCCGTAATGGAAAAACCAAGAAGCAATGCACCAAGAAATGCTACAAAAACGCCAAGCTGTGCTGCAGCACCAAGCATTAAGCTTTTGGGATTTGCAATAAGTGGTGCAAAATCTGTCATTGTACCGATACCAAGGAATATCAACGATGGATATATTCCAAGCTTAACACCCATATATAAAAGGTCTAAAAGACCGCCTTCCTGTAATACCTTTCCATAATCTACAACAAAATGTTCCTGTGTACCATCGCCAACAAACAATTCATTATGTAACAGATTAGCACCAGGCATATTGGCAAGCAGCATACCAAAGGCTATAGGTAAAAGCAATAATGGTTCAAACTTTTTACCTATTGCAAGATAAATCAACAAGCATGCAATGCCAATCATTATTATTGTGCCAATATCAATATTTCCCAAAGTAATTGCACCTGAGTTTGATGCCGCTGATATTATTTTATATAAGCCTGTACTTTGGAAAAAACTTATAACACCCTGAACTAAAAATTCAAACAATATATTCACCCTTTCTTAAGTAGAAATACCTCATTTACTACTTAGTTAAGAGTAACAAGTACATCACCTGAATTAACACTGTCACCGCCGGAAACATTTACAGAAGCAACTGTACCAGCACTTGGAGCAACTATTTCATTTTCCATCTTCATAGCTTCCAAAACAACAACAGATTGTCCTTCTGAAACAGTGTCACCAACCTTAACATTAACCTTCAAAATGTTACCAGGCATTGGTGCCTCAATTTTAACAGAACCAGCAGTACCTGTTGCTTTTGGTGCAGCAGGAGCAGGTGCAGTCTGAGGTGCAGGTGCCGCAACAGGGGCAGCCTGAACTGGTGCAGCTACAGGAGCTGAAACAACAGGAGTTGGAACAGCAACGCCGTTTCTGATTTCTTCTACTTCTACATCATAGGATTTACCATTTACATTTATAACAAATTTTCTCATTTTTATAATCCTCCAAAATTAAAACTTATTTATAGCATCATTTAGAGATGCATTTGACCAAGCATTATTTATTGTATCAATTTTCTTAAATGACTTTATTCTTAAATTGTATGTTGAAGTGTTTAAAGATGCAGCAACAGCAGCAGTTAAAACAGCAACCAATTCATTTTCGTCAAACTGTTCTTCATCAATTACACTTTGTACAGGTGCCTCAACCTGTTTAACTTCTTCCATATTTGTTGCATCAGTTTTTTTAGATGTAAGAAAAAACCTCATAAGTTCAATAAACCCCCATAGTATCGACAAAACAACAAAAACCATACAATATCCGATTATAGCAATCGGTAAGCCTTGACTAAAATTATCTAAAAGCATATATTCACATCCTTATCTATTATAAAGGCATATTAATATGCTTTTTAGCAACTGAAGAAACTCTCTTTGATGAAAGCATCTCAAGAGCACTGATAAGGCGAGGTCTTGTGCTGTCAGGCTCTATAACATCGTCGATATAACCCTTTAAAGCAGCAGTATATGGTGCTGCAACAACATTTTTATATTCATCTATTTTCTGTGTTCTGCAAGCAATCGGGTCAGCTGAAGCAGCAATTTCTTCGCTATACATTATGTTAGCAGCAACCTCTGGTGATGCAATTGAAATTTCAGCAGTTGGATATGCAAATACCATATCAGCTCCACATACCTTAGAACCCATTGCAAGATAAGCACTACCATAAGCCTTGCGAACAACAACAGTAACCTTTGGAACAGTAACACTTGCATAAGTAGTCAATAGTGTAGCAGCAGCATCAGACAATCCGTTGTTTTCCTGACACTTGCATACAGCAAAGCCTGCACAATCCACAAAAGTAACAACAGGAATATTGAATGAATCACAGAAATTAATAAACTTAGCAGCCTTCTTGGCAGCCTTTATGCAAAGGTCACCATTATAGTTTTCAGAGTTGTTTGCAACAACACCAACTGATATACCGTTTAACTTTATAAATCCTGTTACCATGCTTTTTGCATATTCTGCAGCAACCTCATATAATTCTGCATTATCTGCAACTTCCCTAATAATGTTTTTAATATCAAACCCTTCACCATTATCAGGAATCATATTAATAATATTTTCAGAAATTCTGTTAATATCATCTGTTGGAATTTCAACAGGAGTACCTTCAAGGTTATTTGATGGCAAATAAGCAATCAATCTCTTTACATTTGCAAAACATTCTTCTTCTGTTGCGCATACAAAATCAGCACTGCCATTTTTAGCACACGCTTTTGCAGAGCCAACCTCATCAGCAGTACATTCCTCATCAGAATTACCTGCTATAACAGAAGGGTTGTTCATATACATATTGGCATTCTTTTCAGACATAAAAACAAAGTCGGAAATTGCCGGTGTATAAACTGCACCGCCTGCACAATCGCCAAGAACAACAGAAATTTGCGGAACCAAACCTGAAAGTTCTGTATTTTTTGCAAAAATTTCACCAATTGCCGCCAAAGCATCAATACCTTCTGCAATCTTTGCACCCTTAGAATCAAGAATGCTTACAACAGGAGCACCCATCTTTGCAGCCATATCTAATGTATATGTAATTTTTTTTGCATTCGCACCGCCCAATGCTCCGCCAGTTGCACTATAATCCTGTGAATATGCATACACAAGTCTGTCATTTACAGTACCATAACCTGAAACAACACCCTCAGCTGCATCATCACCTGTAACAAATGCATTAATTTCAACAAAACTTCCTTCATCAAACAAAAGTTTTATTCGTTCTCTTGCTGTATTTTTGTCATTACTGCTTTTACAAGCTGCCTCAATCGAAGCACGTTTTGACTGTAATTCAGCAAGCTTATCCATATTGTTCATAAGTTTACCTCCATTTTTTTAATAGACATTTAAAATTATACTATAAAAAGAAAATATCTTCAATAGTTTTTGACATAAATTTTACAATTTTGACAAAATATTTTCATAAATTTAAACATTAGTTATTTTAATGATTTCAAATAATTAATTTCGTGATTGCTAAGATGTCTCCATCTGCCAAGAGGTATATTCCCCAAAGTAA
>JAZSKK010000005.1:0-3733 GCA_045534795.1 Clostridia bacterium
TAGCATCCTTAATCATATTCTGACCTGCTTCAGAACACATATATTGATAATCAACAGAGAAAACTACACCCGGTTCATTTTTAAGTGTTTCCGCAACCTTATGTACATCAACAGTAGCAGCAATGTTACTTCCGCACCAACATACAAATACGCCTATTCTTTGCATTTTACGTTTTCTCCTCCTTACTTACTGTATTTTCTGAACGCACTTACTATTGCCTGCTGAGGTAAATCCTCATCAAGCAATGCAGGGACATCGTTTGCTGTCATATGGTTTGCACCCTGCTGTCTTATTTTCATAAGCCTTACAGCCTCAATAACATTTGCAGGTTCAACACCTCGCGGACATCTTTCCACACAGGCAAAGCATGACAGACACTTGTAAATAGATTTCGATTCCATTAATGGTTCAAGGTTACCCTTTTCTACCATATATACAAATTCATGTGGATGGTATTCCATTTCATCATAGGAAGGACAGGTTGCGGAGCATTTTCCGCATCTCATACATTTCAGAACGTCAACACCGCTGATACGGAGGATTTGTTCTGTCTTTTCAGGGTTTTTATTATACATTTTAAAATCCTCCTTTACTTAACGCCTAAGGCTTCAGCCAGCAATTCTGTAAAATAATAAACAGGAATATCGTAATCTGTTCCATTTTTATTAAGGTTATACATACAAAGGGGACAGGCAGTAATAACCATTTCTGCACCATTTTCTACAGCGTTTTTAAGAACATTGTTGCTCTTTTTTTCAGCAATACCTTTGTCCTCCAAGGTAATATAACCGCCACAGCATTCATTACGCATAGAATAAATAACAGGCTCACCGCCTAATGCACGGATAAAATCTTCTATAATAGTAGGATTTTCCGGATTATCCATTTGCATAGTTTTGCTTGGTCTTAAAAGCATACAGCCATAGTAAGCTGCTATCTTTTTTCCGTCAAAAGGCTTTTTGACAGCCTTGGCAATTTTGTCAAAACCAATTTTATCTCTTAACATTTCAAGGTAATGGATAACATTTGTTTCACCAGCATAAGGCTCGTCAAGCTGCATATAGTTGTTAGCCTTAGTGCGGATGGCTTCATCGTTCTTCATATCATCGTTAACTCTTTTAATAACATGATGACAGGCAGAACAAACAGTAACCAAATCTTGTCCTTTTTCCTTGGAACAGGCAAGAGCACGTACGGACGAAAGCTTAGATGCCACTTCGTCCTTACCCATTGTATAAACACCGCCGCAGCATTGCCAATCCGTTATTTCTTCTAAAGTCACGCCCAAAGCTTCAGCAGATTTTCTTGCGTATGTATCAAGGTCAACAGCTTTAGTTTTTAAGGTACATCCCGGATAATAACTGAATACCATAACTCTTTTCCTTTCCTTAATTCAAATATTAAATAAAATTTCGGCAGGAACGGTAAAAAAATACCGTTCCTTCCTTAACCATTATTTTAAAATTACAAGTTAATAGTTGCAATAACTTCCTTTAGTTTTTCAGCACTTTCACGAAGTTTTGCAATTTCCTCATCCGTAAGAGGCAAAATAACCTTACCGCTTATACCTGTGTCATCAATAATAGCAAGATTGCTAAGGCAAACATCACTTATTCCGTATTCACCGTTCATCATTGTAGAAACAGGCAACGCTGTCTGCATATTGCCAAAAACACATGAACATATATGACATACACATGTAGCAACAGCATAATATGTGGCACTCTTTCTTTTAATAATTTCGCCACCGGACTTTCTTACATGGTCAATAATTTCATCATAATCAAAATGTGAAGAGTGCTCATCTCTGTACACAACAGAATCCCAATACTTTTCAAAGGGCACATTTGAAATTGTACTTACAGACCATGGTACAAAAGCTGTGTCACCGTGTTCACCCAAAACAAGTGCATGAACATTTTGCGGATTAATTGAATAAGTGTCTGCAATTTTTGTACGTAGTCTTGCAGTATCCAAAAGTGTGCCTGAACCGATAATCTGATTTTCAGGCAAACCTGAAAACTTGGCAAAAGCATAGGTCAGAATATCAACAGGATTACTTACTAATATATATACTGCCTTTGGAGCATATTTTACAATATTTCCAGTAATATCACGTAAAATATCAACATTTGTCTGTGCAAGCTCCAAACGGGACTGTCCTGGTTTTCTTGTAATACCTGATGTGATGATTACTATATCCGAATCAACCGCATCAGCATAATCACCTGCATAAATATTTACAGGACTGCAATATGGGGTGCCCTGGTTAATATCCATAGCCTCACCCTCTGCCTTTTCGTTATTTATATCAATCAAAACAATTTCTGACGATAAACCCTTTGTTACCATTGTGTAGGCTATTGTTGAACCAACACTACCAGCTCCTATAATAGTTACCTTATGACTCATTTTTTTACCTCCCAAAAATCTTCAAATATACTTTGTCATTTTTTTAACAATGTTTCATACACGTCAAAAACATCCGTTTTTGTTAAAAAGTAAAAAACAGTATTTTACCTGCTTATCGATGGACTTAACACATTGAATAACATTATACCACATAATATGACAAAAGACAATAGTTTTTGTTAAAACTTTATCAAATTACAAAAAATATTTTCATTTCAATATAAATGAAATCCTCAAGGTATAACATCCTGAGGATTTCACTCTTTTATCTGTTGTCGTTTCTGAAATACTGATACACGTTGCATTTTAGCATTCCGTTGTATAGTTTTCTCTTTTTATCAGCCTTTTTACCATAATATTTTTCAAAGTTATCATAGGATGTAAGAATATACTTTTTTGCATAAGGAAACTGTGCAAACTTTACCCCCATATCGTGATAAAGCTTTTGGACAGTTTTTTCCTCCATAAGTCTTTCGCCATAAGGAGGATTGCATATTATAACCCCTTTATCCTGAAAAGGTACTACATCATTCATATCACATACTTTAAAATCAATATATTCAAGTACTCCTGCCGCCTGTGCATTAAGCTTTGCAGTTTCAATACAGTTTGCAGAAATATCCGAAGCAAATATAACAGGCTTTTCATCCCTGATAATATTATCCCTTGCCTCTTCTCTTGCATCTGTCCACAGCTTTTTATTAATCTGCCCTTTCCAGTTTTCCGCAATAAAGCTACGTTTTATACCCGGTGCTATATTAAGGGCATACATGGCCGCCTCAATGGGCAGAGTACCGCTGCCGCAGAATGGGTCCATAAAAGGTCTGTCACCCTGCCATCTGCTTATATCTATCATAGCGTATGCCAAGGTTTCTCTCATTGGTGCAACAACACCCTTTTGTCTGTATCCACGCTTGTATAAATTTTCACCTGTTGTATCAATATAAACAGTAACAACATCCTTCATTATTGCAAACTGTACAGGATAAACAGGCCCTGTTTCCTCAAACCATTCTATACCGTACTTTTCACTCAATCTGCTTACTATTGCCTTTTTAACTATAGACTGACAATCGGGTACGCTGTGAAGAGCAGATTTCAGAGAATGTCCCTTTACAGGGAAGGCACAATCCTTGCCGACATATTCCTCCCACTGTATTGCTTTAACGTTTTCAAAAAGCATTTCAAAGGTGGTAGCCTTAAATTCCGCCATTTTTATCATTACACGCTCTGCACAACGTAAATTTATATTGGCAAGGCATATTGCCTCTGCATCACCCTCAAAGGTTACCCTGCCGTCTATTACCTCGGTTGTTTCAT